>CAYHPV010000007.1:0-19390 GCA_964358735.1 uncultured Candidatus Peribacteria bacterium
TCCCCGACGGCTTCGACAACGTTTACAGCGCCCTCACCCCCGAAGAAAAAAACCGCATCTCACATCGTGGAAGAGCGATGTATCAGGTGAGAGATTTCATTGAAAGTAATCTGTTCATTTCATAAATCCCTACACCCTCGAGTACCGTTTCGGCTGCCAGCTAAATTGAAAATCAAATTTCTGCGTCTCGGGATAGAGTAAAAATCCCTCAGTGACGCCATCTTTGAGGACAATCCGAACATCGACATAGCCATCATCCTGGAGATCCACGAGAATTTTATCATACTCACGATCGCGAACCAGATAGAGAAGATTATCTCGCGCAAAAAGTTTCTGATCTTCAGGACTCACCTCCGAGTCAAAAGCAACTCGCTCATCTTTCAAAAAACGATCAACGCGAGCATCGAGGGTGAAGTATTTGAAATAGCCAAAAGAACCAAGTCCAAAAATGACAACAACCACCAGCACGCCCTGAAGCTTTCTCCAAAGACCGGGCGCAAAAGAGCTCTCGTCATCGAGCCACTCATCCTCCTGCTCGAGTTGAGACTCAGAAACCTCAGGAGCCTTCGTAGTAGTCACCGGCTTCAGTCCTGCCCTCGTAACCGTTGGCACATCGGCAAACGGATCTCGCATTGGTGGCGGCACACCGGAGCCATCGGCGGAGGTGCTGGTTCCCGTTCCCGCCTCCCTTCGACCAAATTGTTCCATAAACATATCACGTAAAGAAGTATAAATTTCCTGATCTGGCTCAAGTTGCTCATGTTGTCGAGCCTTCCGAAGCAACGAAGCCACTCCTCCAAAATAGGCAGCAATACGCCCAAAACCTTTCTGATCAGAAGTAGCCATACTCACAACCGTCTTCGCCTTTTTCAAGCTCTCATAAAAAAACTTAGTACTCTCTTCATCGCTCATACCCATGACGTAGGCACGATCTGGCGGCAATAATTCTTCAAAATAGGTAAGCCACAAAACTTCACGCTCTTTGAACTCAAGATGGTTATAAAAAATTTCCAGAATCTGCTCCCTCCGAATCGCACGACTACCCGACTCAGTTTTTATGTCATAGACATCACGAAAATCATGGATTCGTTTCACCTGACCACCCGTCGCACCCGGCTGAGCCTGGACCGCAAAAAATTCATAGGCCCACTTATACATATCGACAAGAATGATTTCCTGTCCCTGCTTGATCTCATCAAGCGCATAGTCATATAAAGATTTCACAATAAAAGCGATAACCGGCTTTGTCGTCGCCCGCCGTGCGCAATATCGATAGAGATCAGGAAAAGTCTCGGTATAGAGTCCCCAAAATTTGGCTCGCAACTGATCATCCATCATCAAAAATATTTACAGGCTAAAAGGAAGCTATTTTGACAAAAAATCAAAAAGATTGCAAGTAGAAATATACACACGAGCCTGCGCGCACTACACCCCCACCATCGCCGCCGCCTCAATCTCATCAAATACCGCGACGACCTGAGCAGCCGATCTCGCCTCCATGACTTTCAACGTATAGCCAGAAGCCCCAAAAAAGCCCTTAAAATAGGACGCCAGATGCTTTCGCATCTCTTTCATCCCATGCTGTTCACCCATAATCTCAACCGCGAGCGCAAAATGCTCCCGAATCAGTGGCAACTTTTCCCAAATATCCCTTGGCCTCACATACCTCTCCCCACGCACCGCCGCCACAATTTCCGCAATCAACCACGGATTCCCGAGCGTCGCACGACCAATCATCACGCCATCCAGCCCACCAACCCGCGCAAACACATCCTCCACACTCACAATATCTCCATTCCCAATCACGGGAATCCGCAGTTCCCTCTTCGCCATATAAATCGGCTCCCAATCGGCCGGCCCAGAAAACGCCTGCTTGCGAGTTCGTCCATGGAGCGTCAAAAGTTTCGCACCCGCATCCTGCACGCCACGACAGAAGTTCAAAAACTTCTCCGGATCATAACAGTCATATCCAAGTCGCGTCTTCACCGACACAGGCACCGACACCGCCCGCGACAACGCATAGACAATCTCCGCAGCCAGCTGAGGATTTTTCAAGAGCGCCGATCCACACTCATTCGAAGTAATTTTGCACGTTGGACATCCCATATTAATATCAATGCCCGCCACTCCCATATCTTCAAGAATTTTTCCACCCTCCACAAAAAACTCAACCTCTTTTCCAAAAAGCTGCATGATGAGCGGAAACTCCGAAGGATCCCAGTCCAGCATTTGATAGGTGCCTGAGCTTTTATGATGGAGCGCCGCCACGCTCGTCAACTCAGAAAAACAGACAATACCATCCGTTAATTTCTTAACCGTCTGTCGATACGCCGAGTCCGTCCACCCCGCAAGCGGAGCAAGCGCAATAATCGGCCGCGGCCAGCTATCCCAAGAAAATGGCATAAGAGAAGCTTTAAAAGCTCATCCAGTATACAGGCCAATGCGAGAGATTACCAGTCAGTTAGCTACGCATACCAATATCAAAAATCCCCTTCACGGTTTACCCCCGCATATAGGCAGAAAGGTCATCGGGGGTAATACGATGCAAATCACGGTAACGGAGGGAAATCTCAGGAGGAATATCAGCTGGAAGATGAATGCCTTCCTTCGCTCGCAAAGCAGACTCCCGTCTCAGGCAAATCTCAAGGCAGGCACGCTGAAATCTTTTAATAAAAAGCAGTGTTCGTAGATTCATTACAAGAGGCAAAAAAGGCGACGTCGTTGCCATTATTGATACTTGAGAGAAAATATGCGCGAGCTGCTGAGGCGAAATATGAAGTTTTGGCAAACAGGCGGCAAGATGAACATTGGAAGCATGGATCCATGTTCCAAGGTTATTCAGTCCGTCACGGGTCAGATCGCGAAAAAGATCGACGTGCTGAGATGTCTGGGAGCGCGCGGCCTCCTCCCAGGCCGCAGCCCACAAAGAAGAAACTTGTGGATGTTGAGCCAGGAGCTCAGACAAAGATCGAAGAGTCGCAGCCGCACGAGCATCATTTTCGTTATCCGGCCGAGTAAAAAGTTCAAGAAATTTCCCCATATCAAGAGCAGTGGGCTGATGAATGTCAGGATCAGGAAGTGGAGAGAGATCCATACAGGAAAAAATTAATTAGGAAGCGATTCGGGTGAGGAACTCATCGAGAGTAATAGTAATCGTTTGATACGGACCAGAACGATTATTTGCAATACCAGTTTGGTCTCGATAGATCGCGGATTTTTCCAAACCACCATCCTTAGAAAGGATAAAGTGCGTCTGCGAAGATGGCCATGACGAAGAATCAGAAGATCGATGAGTATAAATAAGACAATACTGACCATTAAACCAGCGAGTAGCGGTGAATGTCTCGAAACCATCTTGACGATAGAAATCTGCGCCTAAGCCATAGAGTGAGTGCCGAACTTCAGGAAGGGTAAAAAGTTTATCAAGAACACCACGTATCTCAGTCGCACTACGCATGCGAAGGGCGCGAGGAGGTGGATCACCAATATCATAGGGTTCACGAGAAGATTCAAGAGGAGAGAGCATAGAAATATTTTTTTAAGGAAGCATAAAATAGCCCATAATAAAATATATGTCAAGATTTTTCACCAAGTGAATGTGGGAAATAGGGGGGATTATTTTGCTTGACCAAGAAAGTAGAATAAGGATTTGCATATTTCCCTTTAGCAAGGTAAAGTAGAATAAAGAGTTTTATATTCTACTATCATGGAAATCGAAAAATTCAATCCAGGAGCCTGGCAAAAGGGTTATGAATACAAGTTTTTCTTACCAGCAAAGGTAGATCATACTTTCACCTTTTCTGATTCCGCCATACAGAAAAAGCTAGAAAAAGCCTATTTAAAGCTTGGGGAACTGAATTCATATGCCAAATTGGTGCCCGACATTAATACGTTTATTCGCTCTTACATAAGGAAAGAAGCAGTTACTTCAAGTAGGATTGAGGGAACTAAGACGAACATTGAAGAGGCTTTTACCGATAAAATTAATATTGATCCAGAATATAGAGATGATTGGGTCGAAGTAAATCAGTATGTTTTAGCTATGGATTTTGCTTTGAAGCAGTTAAGTAAAATTCCACTTTCTAACAGACTCTTAAAAGAAGCTCATAAGGTCTTATTGTCCCATGGAAGAGGTAAAAACAAGCAGCCTGGGGAGTTTAGGCGAAGTCAGAACTGGATTGGTGGCTTAACACCGAAAGATGCGGTGTTTGTTCCACCAAGTGCAGAACACGTAGATGATTTGATGTCTGATCTTGAGAAATTTTTACACAATGAAGAGATTCAGGTTCCTTATTTGATCAAAATTGCTATAGCTCACTACCAATTTGAGACTATTCATCCCTTTTTGGATGGGAATGGAAGAGTTGGGCGATTGCTCATTGTTCTCTATTTTATTAGCCAGGGAGTGCTTGAAAAACCACTTTTGTACATATCTGATTTTTTTGAGAAAAATAAAGGGCTTTATTACGATAAATTGTCTCTTGTAAGAGACAAAAATGATCTGCTTGGATGGATTAAATTTTTCCTTGATGGCGTTACTGCGACAGCGGAAGCAGCAGTTAGCACTCTTCAGCGAATAATTGATCTTAAAGAAGAATTACATACTTCTTTGGTGGAAAATTTCGGAAAAAGAGCAAAATCTGGGCAGGCACTGCTTAAATATCTCTTTGTTAGGCCAGTTGTCACCATGCAGCAGGTCAAAGAGGAACTAGGTGTTGCAAATAAAACAACTTATGAGTTGGTTGATATGTTTGTTAAATACGGAATATTAAAGGAGATAACTGGGTATAAACGAAACCGACTTTTCGCATTTGAGAAGTACTTAAATTTACTTAAAAAATAGCAGAATTATGGAGAAAAACTCAAGTTTATGAGCTCTATCGACATTGAAGTCCAAAAGCTCAAAGATGCCTCAAAGCAAATCAAATACAGGCTGGAGAAGCTCGATCACAAGCAGAAGAAAATTCCTTTTGAAGGGAACTCTGGTGGAGATGCCGGGAGTTGAACCCGGGTGCAAAGGAAGTATCGTGACACGCCTACAATCATAGTCCGCTCTTATTGTTTTGCGAGTGATAGAGAACGGACCAAAAACCGCTCACAAAAGGCTAATAGATGTTCCTAGGGTTCGTAGCTCCCCGCGCCCCAGGTAAGTTTAGAAGTATGACACTCGTTGTAACCGCCTAAACATCAGTCACAGGAGCGCCTTCCGAAAAAATTCAGAAGGGATTAGGCAAAAGCAAGTTCAGAAACCGAAGCTTCTTCACGAGCGAATGCGCTAAGCAAATTTGAGTTTGCAGTTAGTTTGCGCTAAACGTTGATAACGGCCGGACTAGCGCAACGACCGGATCGCAGTGTAACTATACATTTCCAATGTCGAATGCCGGACATCCCCACGTGTAAAAGAACATTTCTAGCTTAAGATAAGCCAGAATCAGAGTATATCAGAATTTAGAAACCAAGTACAGCACCAACGGAGCCACTAAAGTGGTTGGCACCAGGTGTTCGCATATAGTTTGGACCCGCGAAGATACCAAGCGCCTCACTCACCTGAATCCCCACCAACCCCGTGAGCTTCAAAACTGGCGCAAAGTGCCTTCCATGAACACCATCCGAGACCATCTCAACACCACCCCCACCCTCTACAACTCCAAAGATATTTTTGCCAAACGCCTGTGTTAAGGTTTTATGATACGCCACCAGCCCCTCCACCGCTCCAACCGTCTCTCCATGAAAACCTTTTCCTAAACCAGCCGCAACACCAAGAGATACATGACCTCCAATTTCGTAAAAATACCCACCATGGGCCATAGCATTTTGATTGTTTGCCTCAACCCCCAGGACAACATGGTTATGATGTCCACCAGCCTGCGCCGTCGCCGGAACAAGATTCAAAACTGCAGCAGCTCCAAGTGTTGTAAGTGTTTTTCCGAGACCCATAGTAAGAAGTAGTTAGAAGGTACTATATTAGCATAAAAATACAAAAAGTCAATAGTCTTGGATAGTTTTATGTCCAAGGGATTATACGCAGCGATCTGAAATTGTTAAGGGTGAAATTTACTTTTTCCCTTCTGGCTTCTTCTCCGCCACCCCAAACATCTTCTCGGCGAGCTTAATAAGACACTGCTCAAGCTCCTCCACCCAGCTCATCCCAAGATCACCAATCGCAATCTGAAGCTTATTTCCAACAATTTGCCACTTCGGATTGTAGTCCAGTAAATTCATAATATTCTCCGGTTTCACTTTTTTAGAAAGTTGGAAAAAAATAATCTGGCGCTCTTTATCCATGTGGACATTATCGGCTTTCACCTTGAGAACACCGGCTTTTTTTGCATAGATTTTGAGCTCGATCACTTTAAATAAATTCGCGACCTCTTTTGGCATTTTTCCATAATCCTCAACCACATCCTCTTTCATTTCATTAAGATATTCAAAGGTATCCGCGCCCGCCATTTTCTGATAGACACTAATTTTATCTTTCGACGACACGATATAGGAATCCGGAATATAGCAGGTCAGAGGCAGCTCAACACTCACATCCTCCGGCTCGTCGGATTTTTCAGCGGACTTACCGGCACTCAGCTCCTCAACCGCCTTATTGAGCATGCGAATAAAATGACTCACGCCGACCACATTGATCACCCCATGCTGTTTCGCGCCAAGAATTTCACCGGCACCACGAATCTCGAGATCTTTCATGGCGATCTGGAATCCTGAACCAAGCTCAGATGCCTCCACGATCGCCTTCAGGCGACGTTTCGCATCGAGCTTGAGTCGCTGGCCATGATAGAGAAAGTAGGTGTACGCCTGGACCTTTCCGCGCCCAACGCGGCCGCGCAACTGATAGAGCTGCGCCAGTCCAAATTTCTCGGCGTTATTCACGAGAAGGGTATTCGCATTCGGAAGATCAATACCGTTTTCAATAATCGTCGAGCTCACGAGCACGTCAAATTTATGATCTTTAAAATCAACAATTTTTTCCTCAAGCTGTGTCGACCCCATCTGTCCATGAGCGACACCGATACGCGCCTCCGGAATAAGTGACCGGAGTTTTTCAGCCATCGCGTCAATCGTCTGCACTTTATTATGGAGAAAATAAATCTGTCCGCCGCGCTGTATCTCGCGCAAAACCGCCTCTCGGATAATAGTCATAGAAAACTTGCGAACCTCGGTAATAATCGCGAGGCGACCGGGTGGAGGGGTGGTAATGGTCGTCACATCGCGAAGTTTATTAAGGGCAATATTAAGTGTTCGTGGAATAGGAGTCGCAGTAAGGGTCAAAACATCCACGCCGGTTTTAATTTTTTTCAGAGCCTCCTTCTGTGAAACCCCAAACCGCTGCTCTTCATCCACAATAATAAGTCCAAGATCTTTAAATTTTATATCAGGCTGAAGAAGACGATGAGTTCCAATCACAATATCCACCTCCCCTTTTGCAAGCCGCTCAAGCACCCGCTTCTGCTCTTTCGCATCGACGAAGCGGCTCATCATCGCGATACGCACATCAAACTGCCCCATACGCTTTGTAAAGGTCCGATAATGTTGATCAGTGAGAATAGTAATCGGAGAAATAAAGGCCACCTGTTTTCCTGATCGCACGGCCTTAAACGCCGCCCTCACCGCCACCTCAGTTTTTCCAAACCCCACGTCTCCACACACAAGACGATCCATAGGAGACGCTTTTTCCATATCAGCCTTCACGTCAAGAATCGCCTTGAGCTGACCAGGTGTCTCGTCATAAGGAAACGATTCACTCAAGAGACGCTCCGCTTGATCATCAGGTTTAAAGGCAAACCCCTTCGCCTGACTGCGCTCCGCATAAAGTTTCAGAAGTTCCTGCGCAATCAGCTCAGTCTCTTTTTTTACCTTACTCGTCATAGAAGACCACTCCGACGAACCAAGTCTCGTAAGGCGAGGCATAGAATCCTCGGATCCGATATACTTCCCAACCTTATCCGCCTGATCAATCGGCACAAATAATTTATCATTCTCGGCGTATCCAAGTTTAAGATATTCACGAGTAATATCATCGATAGTCCGCTGTTCAAAGCCTAAAAACACCGCAATCCCGTGGTCAGCATGCACGACATAATCCCCAACTTTCAAGCCGGACATCAAGTCAGTAAAAACTCGCTGATTATTCACGGCACGCTTCTTGTCTTCACGAAGAATAGAAATTTCTTTATCGGTCAAAACAGCGAGCTTAATTTCTGGATTCTGAAAAGCATACGGGAAAATACCATCCTTCTCCTCTTCGATAAGATAGATTTTTCCGGCTCCGGGAGTCACTTTCTCAAAAACATCGGAAAATGGAATATGGTAGTCATGAAAAATCTGCACAAGTTGATCTTTACTCTTGGTAAAAATAAGCACATTCCATTGATCACTTTTTTTACTAACAAGATCATTAGTAAAATCATACAGATCCACATATTTCAAACAGGTAAGATAATGAAGATGCTCATGCGCATCCCCATCTTCATTGAATAATGTAAAAGTAATAGACTCTGTTTTTTGATGGACCTCAGCCACAACTTGACTCCAGCCATCATACATATCATCCGTAATATCAAGCTCATCCTCCACAAAAAGAGTATCATTATTAATATAATCAGCTAATTTTCCACTCATATCGCTATAAAAAATAGAAAAAATATCAACCCCGGAAACCTCTTGAATAACCTCTTTCGTCAATGGATCGAGAAGAGAAATAGCCTCAATAGCATCAAAACCTGAGTTAATTTGAATAATATAAGGTGAATTAATCGCCCAAATAAGGATATTTTCACCAACTCGTAAATAAGAACCCATCTCAAGAGACTGCGCGTCATCAGCAACCACATACCCCATAGCAATGAGCCGCTCAAAAATATCAACATACGAAACAGTATCTTTTTTCGAGAGAGAAAAAATAGACTCTGAAAAACTTTTGTAAGAAGGAAATTTTAAGTAAAAATAAAACGCCGGAATAATAAGCGCCTTAGAAAATGGAAGAAAAAAACGGGAAAGAAATTGAGCGGTTTGAATTTGATTATATCGCTTTTCTTCACGAGAGCAGTGCTCTATGTCCACCTGCACTCCAGCAGGAGCGTCCCTTGAGGGCTGCCAGTTATCACCACCCTTAAGGTCAAGATCAAACGTTGGTAATCCCGTCCATCGACAAACCTCATGAAGAAAAACTTCACGCTCGGATTTATTATTTACCACCCAGAGAAGATTGTGATATTTTTTCTTACTATTTTTAAGAACATCGGAAACAGTAAAAACTCTGGACGAATAACTAGTAGAACCAGAGAGGGTAATATTTTTTTGTTTACAAAAGGTATCAATCACCCTCAAATAAAGAGGATGTGAAAAATGATCAATAAGGGGTTTTCCAAGCGTATTCACGAAAAATAGTCACCGCGTTTAAACTTTGAGCGGCATGATAATATAGACATAACTCGCATCATTGCAAGGCTTAATAACCACCGGGGATAACTTATCATTCACCTGGATAGTGATTTTTTGAGCCCCTATAGCGCCAAGAACATCAAGAAGATACTCAGAATTCAAAGCTGTTTTATTATTTTCACCATGAATAACAACATCCACCTCAGCTTTATCCTCACCAACCTTCGTCTCATCAGTAGAGATAGTAAGTTTACCATCATTTGTGAGTGAAACCTTGATACTATTATTACTTTCACGGGCAAAGAGACTCACTCGACGAACGTTGAGTTGAAGAGCCTGGGTGTCAATTTCAGCGGTCGTCTTTATCTCTTTTGGAATAATACGCTCGTAATCAGGAAATCTCCCCTCGATAAGCCGAGAAGTGAACTCGATATCGCCAATACGAAAAAGAATTTGGTTTTTACTGATCCCAACAGTAATTTCCGGAGCAGTGATTTTCAAGAGCAACTTACCGAGCTCCTGAATAGTTCGAACAGGGATAATGCACTCAATCTTCTCTTCGAGTGGTTTCTTGAGCTCGATATTTTTTTCAGCAAGCCGGTAGCTATCAGTAGCGACGAGTTTAAGATTCTTCTTATCAATAACAAGAAGTACACCTGAAAGAACGGGTCGGGAAGAGTTCTGAGAGGCGGCAAAGGCCACCTGCTGAATAGCTAAACCGAGGTCCTTAACGGAAACGGTAAATTCATTTCCCTTTTCAAGTTGAGGAATAACAGGAAATTCATCAGCATGAATACCTTTAATTTTCGTTTGAGATTTAGATCCTTTGACCGTCATACTCAACCCCTCTGTAGCGTGTATTTCGAGCTTCTCACTTGGAAGAAGTGAGATATAATTCACAAGAAGTTTAGCTGGAACAGTAAGTGAACCTTCATTTCTCACCTCGCACTCAAAAAAATAACGGACCGCAATTTCAAGGTTCGTGGCTGCGAAAAAAACATTTTTCCCCTCAGCTCGAATGAGAATATTATTCAAAACAGGAAGTGTACCGCTCGCACTCACGGCGCGGTTTACGATATCCAAAGCATCGAGAAATTTTTTCTGTTCACAAAGTATCTTCATATCGGACCCATTATATCGACATATAATTCAAAAACAACCTTTTCCCAAAAGATCTCCTCTCTAGTATTCTTTATATAAATATAAAACAGTAGTAAGTAGAGAGTATCAACTTTTACACCATTTCTCTGTAAAAGTTGTGCATAAATAAATAATTGAGCTTTATATAAGGGTGAGAATTATGCACATCATACATAAATAATACAGAAGAAATGTGTATATTTTTATGAAAAAAGCGGAAATAATAGCACTATTATTTCCATGTTCAACATTACATTAACGGAAATATTCACCATACTCTATGTGTAAAAAACGAAAAAGAAATAAAAGTTATACACAAGAAAACAATAGGTGTACAGGGAAGCTGAAATCAGCTAGAATACGGTCACAATGATACAAAATGCACTTATTTTTCTCGGGACAGTTATAGTTGGGATATTGGCCTCTGTAAAACTTTTTCAACCAGAAAAGCCGTCGCAAGAGGTAATACAGGAGAAATCAACAAGTATTCTTTCTGAAGCTAAACTTGAGGTGAATCAGCTTCAAAAAGAGGTTGAAAAAAAACTAGAAGAGACACAAAGAGACACCGAAGCTTCTGAGAAAACCTTTCAGGAATTTTTGAAGAAGATAGAGGAGTCAATTGAGTCAAAAGAAGAGCTTTTGAGCCGCCGGGAAGGGAGGAATCAGGAAATTGAAAAAAGTCTTATAATAGAAAAAGAAGAGAATAGAAAATTTGACGAAAAAATAAAAGAGCTAGATAAAGAGAGAGAAAAAAGCCTAGAACGAAGTGCGGGAAAGAAAAAGGAGGATGTGAAGATAACGCTTCTCCAGGAGCTTGAACAGGAATTACGGGAAGAAAATGAGCATAAATTAAAAAAACTGGAGGAGTACTATAAGGAGTACGCGGAAAAGGAGGCGAGAAATACCGTGCTGAGCGCCCTGCAAAGACTCTCAACCTCAACATCAAACGAGAAAAAAGGACTCCAGGTAAAGGTATTTAATGATGCCAATAAGCCCAATGTCGTAGGTCTTAACAGTGAAAATATTCTCCTACTTGAGGAGCAACTTGATAATGTTGATGTGATTTTTAACGACTTTCCGGGGGTTATTACAGTTTCTCATTATAATCTTATCACTCGTCAGATCGCAAAAAAGACCCTTGAAAAACTATTTGACTATAGAGGTAAGATTACAAAAGATATTGTGCTCGCGAAAATTGAAGACGCAAAAAAAGATACCGATCGAGAGCTTATTGCTATTGGGAGAGAGGCGATGAAACGGATGAACATCAAAAGACCGGTTCCGGACGAGTGTCTCCAGGTTATCGGACGTCTGCAGTTCCGGACGAGCTACGGGCAGAATATTATGCGCCACTCCTATGAGGTGGGTATTTTTGCCCTCATGATGGCCTATGAACTGGGGCTCGATATAGAAACCGCAAAAATAAGCGGATTTTTGCATGATCTCGGGAAAGCTATTGATCAGAATCCGGATATTATCGGCGCGCATGACTATCTGACGAAAGAGCTTATGGAGAAGTTTGGCTGCTTCCAGGAGTGTGAAATTCACGCTGCGTGGACACACCACGACTCAGAGCCACCGCGGACGCCGGAGGCGTACCTCGTGAAGGGCGCAGATGCTATTTCAGCGGGACGTCCGGGGGCACGCGCTGAGTCATTGGATAAATATGTCGAACGTCTCAATGCGCTGCAGGATATTGCGATGTCATATGAAGGGGTAGATAAAGTGTCGGCGATGTCCGCCGGTCGTGAACTACGTGTGATGGTAAGTCCAGGTACAATTCATGATAAAGAGATGCAGCCACTCGCCGACGTCATCGCCGCAGAAATAAAGGAAAATGTCGCCTATCCTGGCTATGTGCGGGTGAATATTATTCGCACCACGAAGTCGGCAGATATTGCGCGGCCGAAAGCTCCAACCGTATGATAATCTGTTTTAACTCACTAACCTCACCCTCACCACCATGTCAGATGAAAATCCACAAGATGATAAAAAAATAACCAAAGCCGTCGATAAGATCGTCATGGGTCTTATTATTGGAGGTGCCGTCGGATCGGTCCTCGGCATGGCTTTCGCTCCGAAATCAGGAAAAGAAACACGAAAACTTATTAAGAAAAAAGCAGGAGAATTATCGGAAAATATAAAAGAAAAAGCAACGGAAATAGGTGAAGAAATAACACATAAATATGATGAAAAAAAAGATGAATCAAAAAGTTTTTTTTCACACATAACGGAAACGTTCGGGCTGAAAAAAGATAAAAAATCTCATGCTCGCGACAAGAAAATTCCCAGCGAGCAAGATCTTTAACACGTATGAAATATCGAAGTCTCGCAGTTAGAGGTGGATATATAGTACTCATGATTTTTACTCTGAGTTTCTCGCTTGCGTATGCGGGACACGAGATCAGTAAATACAAAAAGCACCTCGCGAGAGTAGCAGCTTTTATCGAAGCCGGTATTGAGGTGACCTTTGAAAATCGAACAGAACGAATTAAGCCGATTATTTTTGATTCATTCGCGGCAGAAGTTGGTATGAGACTAGCCACTCCCCTGCAGGAGAAGCAGTCAGCCAGACTGGTGTTCGAAAAAACAGCCTACCGTATCGAACCGGAAAGGCCTGGCCTTTCCCTGGACCACACGGCGCTTCTTGAAGATCTTCGCGGAAGAGTGAAAACCTTTTCAACCATTCCCATTCAGGTAAAAATAGTTACAGAAACAGCTGATATTCTAGAATCAGATCTCAAGCCATATCTCAAAATATTCGCAGAAAAATTTAACAAACTCTATACGCTCAAAGCGAAAGACGATGTATTTACGGTAAAAATCAGAAATCATCTCGACTGGATTACCTACACAAAAACACTCGATCGAGAGAGTGGAAATGTATCAATCGTACCAAGCTTACTTGAGGAGCCTTTTATACAATATCTCCAAGAAGAGGTGGCGAAAAAAGTAAATCAAGAGCCGGCCACGGTAAAAATTTCACGTGATGAAAAAGGAAAAATTATCTTCGACGGAAAAGGAAAAAATGGGCTTAAGGTAAATGAAAAATCAGCATACGACGCGATGGTAGTGGCCTACCAGGATAATGCAAAAGTTGTTGCTATACCGGTGGATGAAGAGAATTTTATGGTCGACATTTCACCAGATCTTCAGGAGCTCGGAATTCGAGAGATTCTTTCAATTGGTCATACCTCGTACTATGGATCACCGAAAAACCGCATGTTTAATATTGAGGTGGGTATGGGAAGATTTAATGGAGTACTTATTCCGCCAATAGAGGTATTTTCATTTAATGCGCACCTCGGTCCAGTCGATGGAGCCCATGGGTTTCGCGAAGAGTTGGTGATTAAACCAGAAGGAACGATCCCGGAGTTTGGGGGTGGACTCTGTCAGGTCTCGACAACCGCCTATCGGGCCGCTCTCTATGCAGGGCTTCCAATCACAGAGCGAAGCCCACACTCATACGCCGTAAGTTATTATTCGCAAATTGGCGGACATGGCATCGACGCAACGATCTATCCTGGCGCACGCGATCTGAAATTCAAAAATGACACGCCGGGCCATCTCCTCTTGCAGGCATACACCGATGGCGCTGAAGCCTATTTTATTGTCTATGGAACGAGTGATGGACGAACGGTAAAAATGGAAGGACCATTGATCTCAAATCGAAACAGTCTCGAAGGCATAGAAAATGTAGAAACGACAACGATTCCCGTCGGAACCAAAAAGCAGGTAGAAAAGTCCCACAGTGGATTTAGCACGGTTTGGTATCGGTATATAACGCCTGTATCCCAGCCTGGGATAGAGGCCGAGCCGATAAAAGAGACTATATCAAGTGTCTACAAAGCGACAAAAGAAAAATATTTAATTGGAATAGCTGCACCAGCAGCTGCTACTCCCGTCGAGGTCTCCCAGAATGACAAACTAAAGGACAAACCACCAGTAAAAAGTTTTCAAGATTAGGGGCCTTATTCAGCACTTTCAGCACTGAGTGTGTTCACCGCATTATCAATTTTTTTCAGTAAAACCCGCGCGGTACGCCGGAGGCTCGTATCCTCCGACTCGTGTTTGAGGATGTTCTGGACGATCATGCGGGCATCCTGATGGCGCCCGATATCGGAGTAAATTTCCGCAAGGAGAAGACGATAGCCATTGTGCTGTGGATCGAGATTAAATGCCTTGTGAACAGCCTGTATGGCGGCTTCATACTCTTTCAGTTCACGGTAGACCTGTGCAAGATTGATATACCTCGCCGCACGCGTAGGATCGAGCTCCAGGGCCTGGAGGTAGATTTCCTTCGCCTCAAGGTAGTTACGCTGCAAATAGAGGGCATACGCGAGATTTGAGAGCGCGAGGGTATCGGCAGGAGCGATTCCAAGAATCTTGCGGAACATCGCCTCAGCTTTTTTCGAAAGTTGTTTTTTGAGGTAAATAAGACCCAGTCGCATATTGGCATCAAGGTGGGCCTCGTCGAGCGATAAAACCTGTATGTAAAGTTTTTCCGCCTCATCAAGATCACCATTTTCAAAAAATGCCTCCGCGCTCATAAAAAGATTTTTCATCTCTTGCTGCTGGTCGGCCGTCAGGAGAAGCATCTCAACTTGGGAAGCCGCAGGCTTCCCCGCCTGCCGTTTAAGATGCAGACGCTGGAGCATCTGTTTCGCCCACGAACCCTTCTGCTCCATATGGAGATGTTTGCGCCAGTAAATACCGACAAGGCCAAGGGCAGAGCCAAAACTAATAAGAAAAAATGTCATAGGATGGAAAAAACATTAAAAAGAGATCATAAGATTTTCAAGAGCAAGTCGTGGATTAACGTTATGCCTGAGAGAAAATTGTGTAGCGGTCAGCGCATCAAGCAGGGCGATATATCTGGCCGAGTCCCCTTCCTGCGCGAGGAGTTTTTTGCGAGTGAGATGAGTAAACATATCAAGAAAAATAGTAATACGTTGTTTATCTTCTATAAAATTCTGCAAATAAGCAAGTCGCTCAAAGAGATTATGAAACTCAAAAAAACGAAGTAAATCGCGATACAGCGAGGTATAAAAGCTCATCACATCCGGATCCTCAAGAATTTTAAAAGCCACACCCGGGCGACCAAGAGAAAGTTCCGTCACCAGTCGAAGAGTCTCAGCGTCAACGTCAGTATATTTTTCCTGCAAAAAAGCCATAAGCTCGGACTCTTCACAAAGACTCAATCCAAGCATGCGACATCGGGAGATGACCGTAGGAAGTATGGTCCGAATAGTATCGGTCGTAAGGAGGAAGAGTGTCTGCGGAGGTGGCTCTTCAAGCATCTTAAGGAGACAGTTGGCAGCTTCAGGAGTCATGCGTTCGGCACGTTCGATAATAACAATTTTATACTTCGATGCCGGCGTAAGATTCATCCGAACAATCAGGTCACGTATCGGATCAATGCCAAGCTGTTCACCATCATCTCGAAACTCAATCGTTTCACTATGGATCCCTTTGCTGATCTGCATGCAGGTTTTGCACTCATGACAGAAGTCCTGTTCGCACTGGAGAATATGGGCGAGTGTCACAGCTATCGTCCGCTTTCCAATTGCCGGAGGACCGGAAAAAATGTAGGCATGCGCAAGATTCTGGCTCGATATATCAAGTTCCAGTTGGTGCAGGGCGGTCTCATTACCAACCACTTTCCAGTTGTAGCGCAAAGGAGTACTCATAGCAGTGACAGTATATCATGGTAGATCTTCCGGCCAATCCTGGCGAACCAGCACCGAAGCCGCCGTCTCAGGATGCTTCATTATGGCCTTCACAAGCCGTTCGAGCCGGATATTATTTTGAGATCCTTTGACCAAGATCATATCTCCCGAGCGAAGATGCTCAAGAACATACACAGAGGCCGAGGCACTATCCGAAAAACTCTGAACACACTCAGATGCAAGGAACTCTTTGGTCCTCACCTCCTCCGCGCACAAAGCAGCCATATCGCCGACCGTTATTAGCATATCAATTTTCCCCTCCAGATAGGACGCGATATCCCGATGTTCTTTTTCAGAAGAAGATCCAAGCTCATTCATGTTTCCAAACACAAAAATTTTCCTCCCAGCAATATCCACCAACGTATCAACCGCCGCCCGCACGGCATCAGGCGAGGCATTATAGGTGCTATCGATAATCCATGAATCATGCAGGCCAGGCAGAAGCTCCAATCTTCCAGGAGGCAGATGAAATGTTTTCATGCACTGAGCAATATCACGCATATACATGCCAAAAACAAGACCGCATCCCATAGCAGGAAGCATGGCGCTGATATGATGTTTGCCCAACACGGAAACCTGAAAGGTTTCCCGTATCTCTCCATATCTCACGGAAAATCGAAGATTTTCCCTATCAGCTTTCACCTCACTCGCACAGAGTTTCGCATGGTCATCAAATCCATACATAATAACCTTAGGCCCCTCGCGATCTCCCCGCGCATGCATCTCCCTCCCCAATTTTCTACATCGCTCGTCATCATAGTTTAAAAACACCACGCCGTCCGGGCGCGTCGCCTTCACCAACTTCGCCTTCTCCTCAAAAATCGCATCCATATGAGTAAATTGCCCATCAGCCATGTGGACCAGATGAACCCCCGTAAATACCGAGACATCTACATTGCCAATTATCCCAAGCAGCGTATCCATATCCCCCGGCTTATCCACCCCCATTTCAAGCACAAGAAAATCATACTCAGCGCGTCCAAACGCGCTTCGCCATATCGCCACACATACATTCCTCCCCCACCCCACCACCGAAGAAAACTCACTCTCAAGCTCCAGAATCGTAAGCGGTAAGCCAAACTCCGTATTGTAACTTTTCTTGCTACTCAAGACGCGGTACATCGCCTCATTTTCAGCCTCGCGCTGCCCACCCCCCAGCACACATGCGATCGCCTCCTTACACGTCGTCTTTCCAATCGACCCCGTCACCCCAATCACCCGCGTGCCACCCACCCGCATCCGTGCCAGTCGCCTCCGCGCACACCACGTCAGAATCGCGAGAATAACAGCCTTCAAGAATCCTTGTAATCCCATCATAGTAGCAAAATAGTATCACTCCTCAGCTCTTCTGTCGATGCGCTTGTACAAGCCGATCAATAGCATATTTTGGGTTATCATAATCTGCCTCTGGAATAACTTTCCATTGCTTTGGAGGAAGAGCTTCATCCTCCACGAGACTCATATGCACGATTTGTTCATGCGCTTTGCAAAGCGCGACCATTCGCACCGGATCATGTACAGGCTCAAGAGCAAATCGTTGTATATGATGGAGAATCTCATATTTCCGCCTACAGTCACCAAACTCACAGATACCGCGACTTCTAATCAATATAAATTTTACAATCTCTGCTGGAATATATCTCGCCGCATCTTCAGTAGTCTCAGGTTTTTCTGATTCCAACACCTTTTCTCTATATATGAGAAATTCACTGAAGAGCGTTTCCCAAGTACCCCCATCGCGTAATTTTTCTAATCGCTCTGCCAGCTCTCGCGATACCCGAACATCAAGTGATACTTTTTCAGCTTCAGGAAATTTCCCGGGAAGAAAATCAGCTTCATTTTTCACATCTAAATGACCATTCGCCCGATCACGTCTGCGGACCTCATGGACATATTTTTCAAGGCTTGCCCGGCTCATTGCCTTCGCCTTTTCCGCCCAGAAAGATGAGGTTTCAAGGGTAGCAATAGCAGCAACTGGTCGCACAGCACTTACGCCCTTCATCGCAGCCACTTCGAGCAGCGCAGGTTTATCTTGGATTTTATTCAAAACACGGAGCGCCTCATCAACAGCAGCACTGCTCATCCCCGCAAACACTCGGGCATACTCATGTATGCTCTCGTAGCCCTTTTTCTTCCAAATTCCTCGACGCATAATCTCTGGGAGCATTAAAGCGCACTTCCTCACGGCTTCCTTCGCCGCAGTACCTAGCTGAACAAACTGTTCATGGATGCTTTTCTCTTCAGGGTTCATGTCGGTATTCATGGTGTTTGCATAAGAATGTGATAGAAGAATCCTACCACTAAAATCAACGAAAAACCAGTGCAGTAAGCCACTTTAGCATGACAGAAACCGTAAAACATTATACGGTGAGCATTCACTCACCTAACAGATTTATTTTCCCATCAACGTTCCCGAAAATTTTAAAATGATTGAATCAGGCATATGGCCGTAAGGAAGATGTGGATTTATGTATGCAATAAGATTCGATTCAATCGTAAGATTATCTGCGCTCACTCCTGGCACCGCCTCCGTGAGCATTTGTGCCAATACGGGAGCCAGAGATTCATGAATCCATTTGAGTAGCATATGGTTATCGCCATGCTTTCCAATACCTAGGGATGCAAAATCATCCATGTTCATATTGATAATAGCGCTTCCTCCGCCTCGGAAAAGTTGCCCAAATGCATACCCAAATCTCGTTCTGTTAGGACGTTTCCGTGACTGCAAAAGAGCGTCCTTCAAAAATACGGCCATGGCATTACAAACAACCTCTTCTCGTTCTTGAGTATGCGCGGGTTGTTGAAAAGCCTTAATCAAATTATAGGGTATCACTTTCGGACCCGGCCCACGAGAGATGTGTGTATCTGCGCGATCTTTTCCGGACTCAAGCATCGGCATGCTAGAGGTAAGGGTAATATGCGAAACGCTCCGATGTATACCCGCTAAGTTCGCATAAAGTTCAGGAGAAACGAGAAAGTCTTCACCGCGCCTCACGCCCTCCCCTTCTTCAATACGTCGCGCAAGCACATCTTCCGGAATCACAAATCCATCAGTAATACGATTATTCATAAAATGTAACATAAAAAATAAAACCGAGAGAGTATAGTGCCCTTCCCGGTTTCAGAATGCA
>CAYHPV010000008.1:0-17993 GCA_964358735.1 uncultured Candidatus Peribacteria bacterium
TAAGATAAGACCAAAGCTGAAATAGCCATCAACAGAGATTTTTTACCTATACCGCACGTGCAGAAATCCGCATTACCCATGATTGAAGAAATTACGCAAGTGGCGGTCACCCTTGATCGAGATGTGGCGGCAGAACTGGAAGAGCTCAAAGAAAAAGGCATCGATGTGAATCAATTCTTGAGGGGTGTGTTACGGAGACGGAGGGAGGAACTTGCAAAAGAAAAGGAAAAGATAGGCGAGGAGGAGCGAGCACAACGAAGAAACAGTGATACAGCGAAGCCATCCCGCCATATCCCTGCGAGGGTAGAGAGACTTCTCAAAAAAGAATATGGCACGAAGTGCTCGAGAGAAGGCTGCAACAGGCTGGCAGTGGAGAATCATCACCAAAAACGATGGGGTGTGGACCCAACCCATGATCCAAGGTATATTTCACCATTTTGCGAGCAGCACCATGAAATTGCGCATGCGATTGATGTGAAGGTGCAGGAGAGGAAGCGGCGAGCATGAAAATGTTGTCGACAAAATCGCTGAGCTGAGGTGCTCGTAAAATTATGCTATAATCGACGTATGTTTTTCTTTCTCATTATTGCGATGTTGTTTCAGCCGATTTTTGGAACGGCGGGTGATTTTTTTCATGTGGGCGAGTTGGCGCGGGCGGATGTTTTTTTAGCGGGTGCTGGGCCAACGGTCTCACTCAAACATAACAAATATATTTTTTCGGTTGAGGTGGCGGATGATGACGAGGAGCGTGCGAAGGGACTTATGTATCGGCAGAAGCTTGCGAAAAATCAGGGTATGCTTTTTATTTTTCCAAAAGAGGAACCGCAGACATTTTGGATGAAAAATACGTTTATTCCGCTCGATATGATTTTTGCGGATCGCGATCTGCGCATTGTGAAAATCCAGAAGGGTGCGGTGCCGTGTGCTCAGAACGGTGGTATGAAGGATGATGTGGGTGGTGGCGCGAGTGATCGCGTGGATGCGGGTGGTAGCAGCTGCCCTCTCTATTCATCGATCAAGCCAGCCAAATATGTGCTGGAAATCAATGCCGGACTTTCTGCGAAGATGAAATTACGAGAGGGAGAGAAAATTGTGATTGATGATCTAGCGGTGCCGGGAAGTTTGTGATAGTATGCTGACCAAATGCAACCACCTCTCAAACTCTTCACCGGAAGCTCACATCCCGCTCTTGCGCAGGAGGTTGCACGGCATTTGAAACTTGAGATTTCTGAAACGATTAATACGCGGTTTGCGAATGGAGAGATTTATATCAGGCCGGTGGATACTGTGCGTGGCGCTGATGTCTTTGTCATACAGACCTGTACCGAGCGCGTGAATGAGGAGCTCATGGAACTTTTTATTCTTCTGGATTCCCTGAAGCGATCATTTTCGGGAAAGGTACATGTCATTATTCCGCACTATGGATACGCGAGACAGGATCGTGTGGCGCAGCCGAGGGAGCCGATTACGGCGAAACTGGTTGCGGATCTTATCCAGACAGCGGGTGCCGATCATGTCATTACGATGGCGCTCCACTCTGACCAGGCCCAGGGCTTCTTTGACTTTCCCGTGGATAACCTGAATCCCCGAAAACTTTTTGTGGATTATTTTAAAAAGAAAAAAATTAAAGATCTCATTATTGTGAGTACCGATGCGGGTGGCGCTAAAGATGTGAAGAAATTTGCGGATATGCTGGGAGTGGATTTCGCGCTTGTGCATAAGACGAGGCCGCGAGCGAATGTCGCTGAGGCACTTCATGTGGTCGGTGAGGTCGCGGGAAAAACCTGTCTGATTTATGATGATATGATTGATACGGCTGGGAGTGCGTGTGCGGCTGTTGCTGCGCTCAGAAAAAACGGTGCCAATAAAGATATGTATCTTGCCTCCGTGCATGCGGTGTTTTCTGATCCGGCGGTGGAGCGCATGAAGGCGGCTGGTTTCAAAGAGGTGGTGGTTTCGAATACGATTCCATTGGGTGCTGCTAAGCGTTTCAAGGGACTCACCATCCTCTCGGTGGCTCCTTTGCTCGCACAGATTATTCAGAATGTGCATGAGTCGAAGTCGGTCACGAAGGTCTTTGACTGATGATTTATTGCGCGCGGTGCGTATTTCATGCATTATGTGGCCGCTATGATTTATCTGGGCTCCGATCATGCCGGCTATGAGATGAAACAAGGGCTTGCTGACTCTGTGCGCGGGCTTGGTCAAGATCTCGTGGATCTTGGTGTTTTTACGACGGATGCTGCGGATTATCCGGATATTGCGCGGGAGGTTTCTGAAAAAGTTTCTGAAAATCCTGGTTCGTTTGGGATTTTGATTTGTGGAACGGGAACGGGTATGTCGATGGTGGCGAATAAGCTCGATGGAGTTCGTGCCGCTTCGGTGACCAATGAGCAAATGGCAGAGATGGCTCGTCGTCACAATGATGCGAATGTGATGACGCTGGGATCCCGTATTGTGGATCTGGAGATGGCGAAAAAACTGGTGAAAATTTTTCTGGAGACGCCGTTTGATAATGATGAACGACATGTGCGAAGAGTTGGAAAAATTATGGAGATTGAGAAAAATAGAGGTGGGAAGAGAAATTAAATTGTTCCAAAAAATCTATGCAAAAAAAAATACTTGTCGCACCCTCCATTCTCTCCGCGGATTTTGGAAATCTTAATGAAGAGATTGCCTCCGTGGAGTCGTGGAGTGATTTGATTCATGTCGATATTATGGATGGACACTTTGTTCCGAATATTACCTTTGGGCCGGGGCAGGTCGGAAAGATGCGCGCGAAAAAACCATTTGATGTGCATTTGATGATTGAGGATCCGGAAAAATATCTGAAAGAGTTTGCGGATGGGGTGATGAAGGCGGTGGGCAGTGAGCTCTATGCGCAGAGTTATCTGGTGGTTCATCAGGAGGCGACGAAGGATCTGGGTAAAGCGTTACAGGCAGTGCGTGCGCTTGGCATGAAAGTTGGTGTGGCATTAAATCCTGCGACGCCGCTTGATGCTATCGAGAGTGTGCTCGATGATGTTGATATGGTTTTGTGCATGACGGTGAATCCCGGTTTCGGTGGACAGAAATTTATTGAGTCGGTGATGGAAAAAGTTGCGAAATTGCGCTCGGAGCGGCCTGATCTTCTCATTGAAGTTGATGGTGGAATTAATCAAGAAACGGCTCGAGTGGCGCGTGAGGCAGGAGCCAATATTCTCGTCGCTGGCAATTTTGTCTTTGGTGCGGTGGATCGACAAGCAGCTTTGGAGTCGCTACGAGGATAATTTTTTCAGCTTTGACTTGCGAGATGGCTTTGCGCCAGCTTCAATATTTTGACAAAATCTATTTTTTGGTTTATATTAGCTGCCTTATTTTGTGCCTATGCCCCCGAATAGTAGTCCACCACATCGACCTCGAGGAGGAAGAGAAGTAGAAGCGCCTACTGCTCTTCCAGCTCATCTCTCAAAAATGGTTACCCGAGATGCCGCGAGTTTCAGAATTTTTGATAACGCTTTTATTTCTTATGCCATGTTTGAATTTGGCGGATTCTCTCCTCAGATCGATTTTACGGATTTGTTGCGACGGGTGCAGCCGATTTTTCATTTTATTGCCACTATTCATAATGATGCTCCTCCCGGTAAGCAATTTTTTGGTACATATTTCCACGGAACTGAACCAAAGGTAGAGCAAGAAGCTCGACGTAAAGAAGAAATTAAACAGTTTGCTAGACGCTTTGCTGTGTATATGCGCGTCACTGAAGAGGCTCTTGCCCGTACGGAACAGCAGGTAGTAATTATTCCAAATCATGCTGAGCATTTTCGACCTGGATGGCAGGAGCGTCTTCGTAATGCGAAGTATCTTGCTTTTGTTGCTCACTATGGTCAGTATCGAAAGAGTGAAGTTGATGACACCGACGCCAAAAGTCCGCTTCCGTATGTGTGGCATCCTTTTCGAGCTGAGGCCGATGTGTTGCCCGAGTCGTTTGGTTTGCTCACTGAAGAAACTTCCGAGGCGACGGTTCTTCATGATTCGATGGAAGATGTCGTGAAAGGTTTTCTCATGCAGCATTATGGATTTTCCGAGGAAGAAGCTTTGTCCTATATTTCGAGTTTTATTCGTGAGCATGTTCAGCCAAGAGATAAAAATGCCGTGAGTATTTTTAAACTTCTTCATGCGGTTGATAATCGTCGAGCCGTTGAAATACTCGGTCGAAAACCTCTCAACCGTAACGAAACGATTATGTGTCGACTGTATCATCTGAGCCGTATGCCCGAGAAAGAATTTGCTCTCTACTATCCTCATGTTTTTGCTATCAGTGCCTCCGATCGACTTCAGAATGGCAGGACTATTGAAACTCATGATCCCAAGCGTTTTGCCGCTATCTGGCTGGAAACTTCTTTCGTGTATTCTTGGCTGACCCGGTATTTTAAAATGCCAAATTGTGCTGAGTCGTTTCTTGATCTTCTTCAAAACGTGAATGCCGATGAACGTCTAAAAATGGAGGCTTCCCGTGATAAGCATGAACTCGTTCATCAGCTTCCTGAAAAATTTTGTGATGTTATTTATCATGCTATCGAGCAGGAAGGATTTTCTCGCGATGAGCTCCATATTACCTTTCGACCCCGCGGAATTCGATTTCTTGATCCTGAGAGCCAGCGCGATCGTCTCCTTGCCAGTGATGACTCTGTCGATCATGGTATCGCCTTCAATAATTTCGTGCATTTTATTCCGGATTGTCACGATCCTTCGAGAAACGCTCATCTTGTTGAGACGTTGAATCTTCTTATTGTTCAACTTTTCCCCCGTGAAGTTCCTGGTATTTTTGATGAAGAAAAAACGCCTTTTGGAGAACATTATCGATATGGTTCCGATCTTCCCGGAGATACGGTGTCTCTCCAAGAGCTTCCTTCTGGAAAACAGCGATTTGGATATGGTGTCACGAGAGTTTTTCAAGATAAGGCTGATTATACCCGTTCACATTTTGGCGACTTGCATGCTGCGGTTCACCTCCAAGATCGCAATGCTCTCAAAAAGCTTTCACGACTCCAGCGTGTTTTGCAGACGTACGTGGAGGGGCCACTTCGTACTCTGCTCTTTGTCGATGCCCACTCTGAGCAAGCCAGTTTACTCAAGCGCCCCGAAGGTGTTTCCAGATATACGAAAAGAAAAGTTCGTCTGGCTATGCGATGTGATTATGTCTTGCCGGATAAACATAAACCTTTTGCTCCAGATCAGCAGCAACTTCTTCGCAGAATTGTCTATGCTCTTTTCTATCTTTTTTTTCAATTTCATAAAACCCAGATTAATCTCGTCAATAACGCCGTCGATTCTAATCAATTTATTCCCAGTTTCGCACCTGAGGGTATGCCAATGGCGACCGCTCTCATGTTTCATGATCCCGAGGCCCTTCTTCGTCAGCCAATTTTTGCTGATGTTGATAGTAATCCGCTGAAAACAACTTCTACGGTGTGGAGTCGCGAGGATCTTGATGGCCTTGTTGAGAAACTCGATGATTTTTCTGGCACACCATTTGGTACCGGTTTAGAAAATGGTGTTTTGCGATATGAGGCTGATCGCGGTGTCCCGGATCATCGTTTAGCCGCCTATGTTTACACCGTCTGTCAGAAAATGCTTTCGCTTGGACTCGAAAAGTTTGTCAAAGAAGGCCATATTCAGGGTGATGTTCCCCAGCGTGTTGCCACTATCGGTATGGAGACCTAGCGAGGAGTTCAAGAAGGCGCTTGTTTTATGGCATTGTTCCTATTAAGATGTCCGCACATGCGCTCGTAGCTCAGGGGATAGAGCATCAGCTTGCGGAGCTGGGGGTCGCAGGTTCGAATCCTGCCGGGCGCACCATATTGGAGAATTCTGACAATTTTATTGCTTTACAAGCTGCTTTTGATAGTATGGCGCTATGTAAAAAAAAGTGTGTTCTTTTCTGGTTTTGGTCGCGCTTGTGATTTTTGTGGTGCCGCTTGGTTTGGTCCTAGATGTGTCTGCACATGGTAGTGATGATCATGCGGTGGTGCTTCCGCCGAATGAGCTCGGGAAGATTCCTATTTTGGAGTATCACCAGATTGGACCAAAGGCCACGCGATGGACGAGATCGTTTGATGAGTTTCGGGATGATCTTACGTGGCTCTACAATAATGACTACCGTGCGATTTCCGTGAAAGATTATCTTGATCAGACCATTCGAATTCCTTTTGGAAAAAAGCCGGTGATTTTTACGTTTGATGATGGGGGATATACTCAACTCCTTATGAAAGATGGAAAGGTGGATCCGTTTACCGCGATTGGTATTATGGATGCATTTTTACTCGAACATCCGGATTTTGGCTCGGCGGCCATGTTTTATGTGAATCAGCATCCGTTTCCGATGACGGAAAATACGACAGAGGCTCTGCAATATTTACTCGATACCGGTCGGGAAATTGGGAATCACACGATTGATCATACCAATATGTCTTTGGTGGATGGCGCGGTTGCGACGTCGAAGTTGCAGCGACTGGATGATTACATCAAGGGGCTTGGTTTTTCTGATGTGGTGCTCGATAGTGTGGCGTATCCATTTGGCGGGGTTCCTGTTGGCACCGGATATGAGCATTTGAAAAAGAAATTTCGACTTGGATTGCTGGTCGGTGCCGATCCTTCATATATGCCGTATCACTCGAGTTTTAGCGCTTTTCGGGTTCCGAGAATTCAGGCGATTGATAGTGAGTGGCAACGGTGGTTTAAACGAGGAGCTCGCGTGACCACAAAACATCCGGGTGAGATTTTCCAGCCTTTTGTGAGCGATGGAGATCCGGATGTGATGACGGCACCGAATTTGAAGGGGCTTGCGAAAGATCGGTTGCGCGAGGGCGTGGTGGCGCAGACATGGGATGGAACGGTGCCGGAGAGTGATGAAAAAGTAAGTGCTTCGGTGGCTGCGGCGGCGAAGAAGGCGCTTGGGGTTGTGGATAGTGGCGCGGTGAGTTCGGAGAAGTTGGTTGTTATCGATGACGCGAAGGATGGCGCGAAAACGAAAAAACCACTTCAGAGTGTGCGTGCCGTGTATCCGTATGCTGCGTGTAACGATCCCGAGGCAGAGGCTTTTATTGCCTATAAACAGCAGGGGGTTCTCACAGAAGATGGTACGGTCTGGTCGTGGAAATTTGTGAATAATCTTCCGAAAAAAATTAAATATTTTGTTACGTCGATGAAGAAGAGTGAGTTTCGTCGAGGGATTTATATGACGGCTGCCACCGTGCGAAATGCGACAGGAAAATTTCTCGCGGACAAGTTATTGGCGTCGGGAGGGAATACGATTGTATTTGATCTGAATGAGTCGGATGCGGTTTTGAAATATAAAAAGGGTGAACAGCGTGGAGTGTTGCAGGATTTGAGCGCCAATGTTGCCGAGTGGAAGTCGCGCGGAATCTATGTGGTGGCGCGAATTGTTGCTTTCAAGGAAAAACGAATTGCGCGTGTGTATCCTGGAATGGCGGTGAAGAGTGCCGGTGGTGGAGTGTGGCGTGATCGTGCCGGTTCCACGTGGCTCGATCCTTCGAATCCAGATGTTGTTCAATACGCGATTGATATGGCGAAGGATGCAGCGGATATGGGTGTCGATGAGGTGCAGTTTGATTATGTGCGGTTTCCCACGGAGGGAAATCTTGGTTCGGCGCGATTTGGATTTGATCAGGGAAAGGTGGCGAAGTGGGAGGTGATTCGGGATTTTTTGAGGGAGGCCCGTCGGCAAACGATTCCGCTGGGCGTGAAGCTTGGGGCCGATATTTTTGGTATTGTTGGCTGGCAGCCCGCCCCAAATTACAAGACGACGGGACAGCGCATTGAGTGTATCGCTCCGTATCTCGATACGATCTATCCGATGGGGTATCCTTCACACTTTGGACCTGGGTTTGGTGGACATAAAAATCCTGCGGATGAGCCCTATTTTTTCAATAAAGAGACGAATGATAATTTTGTGAAATATGCGGAGGGGACCGGCGCGGCCATCCGTCCATGGCTGCAAGCCTTTATGTACCGCATCACCATTCCGTACAATAGCGACTATATGTACCAGCAGATCCGGGCCGCGCGTGATAGTGGCAGTGACGGCTTCATTTTCTGGAATGCGGGCAATGCCTATGATGTGGTTTGGCCGGCGATTGGCAGGTAGTGCAAGATCCCACTATCTGAACGTATTTTTGATTTCTTCGAAGGTTTGCAGGAAATGATATTCAAGTTCGTTTTCGGTGATGCTCTCGGTTTCTGATTTTGGATATATGCAGAGTGGAACAAGGATGTCTTTTTTCAGATAGAGAAAGAGATATGACCTGAATCCTCCCGACTTCCCTTTTTTCATGTCACTGCTCCCAATTCTTATTTTGTAGATTGATTTTCCGATGCAAATTTCATGGTTTGGATTGAATTTTTCTATGTGAAGTAAAAGATCCTCTTTTATCTGAGGGTATTTTTTCTTGAGTCGTTTGAGTTGCTTTTTGAAGTGTTCGGAAAAGAATGGCGTCATTAGATGTCTTTAAGTTGCTCTCGCGCAGATGGAAGTTTTTTGATATCGAGTCGATCCAAGGCTTTTTCAAGCAAGCTTATGGATTGCTCCAGTGAGCTTTTTTTGGTGAGAAAATAATATTTAATCAGAAATGTAATGGTCGAAGTTCGATTTCCGAGGCCTTCTTCTTCCTGGATGATATCCAATTCTTTTGGAATTTTATCGCTTACTTTGAAGAGGATTGATGGCATATTGTGGGTCGTGATGATATAAACTATCTTTAGTATATCTTTTTTATATAAAAAAGTCAAATTATAAGCTGAATCCTAAACTGAATCCTGTTTAGTGTACCAATAGATTTAAACAGCCTCAGCACTTGTCTGCTTCCCATTTTTGCTGTATAAAGCTTCCGACAGATTTCCCGAAATTCTGCTGCTTTATATCTTGTCACTATTTTATCTATGCCTCCTGCTGATGGCGCGCCGCGACTCTCCGAGCTTTCTCATGCTCGAGATTTCCCCTCTGTTCCCCATGTTTCCCACAAGCCGACCGGTTCTAAATTTCATCGTCCTCCGCTTTTTCCAAGAACACTCCATCTTCTTCGGCAGACCATGCAGGTCCGGACAAAGATCGTTCAGCATTTTTCCGATGAAGAACTTTTTACTATTCACGCATTTCTTCATGCGCATCATTCACTCACTGAGTGGATTTCTCTGTTCAATGATATCGCAATTCAGCTTGAGCTCAAGCCACTTTTTATCTGTGAGATTCCTGAGGTGTCGCATGAGATGACGTATACTGTTTTCCTTGATGCTCATGCCTATATGCTCCCACAAAATCATAAGGTCATGCTCAGCGTTCTCTGTTTTTTGAACTATCTCCAGGAGCGAGTAGCTTCGGGAGGAGAGGCATAAGATGGCTTTTAATCCGCATTTTCTTGCTCTCCTTTTTGCTTTACGCTACAATAGGCTGCCATGCCATTTAACCTTGTTACCAAATTTGATCCGAAGGGCGATCAGCCCGCGGCGATAGAAAAGCTCGTGCGTAATGCGCGCGGGGGTATGCGTGATCAGGTGCTCCTGGGTGCGACGGGCACGGGTAAGACGTTTGTCATGGCGCAGGCGATTCAGCAACTCCAGAAACCGACGCTGATTCTTGCCCATAATAAAACGCTCACAGCGCAGCTCTGTAGTGAGTTCAAAGAGCTTTTTCCCGATAATGCGGTTTCGTATTTCGTCTCGTACTATGATTATTATCAGCCGGAGGCGTATATGCCATCGACCGATACCTATATTGAAAAAGATGCCTCGATCAATGAAGAAATTGAAAAGTATCGGCACGCCGCAACGGTGAATTTACTGACACGACCCGATACGCTGGTTGTGGCTTCTGTCTCGTGTATTTATGGCTTGGGCGATGTCTCATCCTATACGGATTTGGCAATGACCCTGAGCGTGGGTGAAGAAAGAAAGCGCGATAAATTGCTGCGACATCTCACGGATATCCAGTATCGACGCAGTGATCTAGAATTTAAACAGGGCATGTTTCATGTGCTTGGGGATAGTCTGGAAATTTTTCCACCACATAAAGATACGGTCTACCGGCTGGAGTTTTTTGGTGATGAGATTGAGAAAATTTCTGAAGTGGATGCAATCACTGGCGAAATTATTAGCGATCTGAAAACGGTGAAAATATTTCCCGCGAAACATGATGTGACGACGCCTGAAAAAATTCAGCGAGCGGTTGATCGTATTCGAGCGGATCTTGAATTGAGACATACGGAGCTTCTCTCGATGGGCAAACTTGTCGAGGCGGAGCGTATCAAAACTCGAACGGAATATGATCTCGAGCTCCTCATGGAAACGGGTTACTGCAGCGGTATTGAGAACTACACCCGATACCTTGCTGATCGTGAACCGGGGGCGCAGTGCGCGACGTTGCTTGATTATTTTCCGGATGATTTTTTATTGATTGTGGATGAGTCGCATATTACGATTCCGCAAATTGGCGGAATGTATAATGGAAATTATTCTCGCAAACAAACACTCATAGATTATGGTTTTCGATTGCCATCAGCGCACGATAATCGTCCCTTGAAGTTCAATGAATTTGAGCAGCATATCAATCAGGCTTTCTATGTGTCGGCGACTCCGGCGAAGTATGAGATGGAGGCGGTGAAACGCGATCCTGAAAAAATTGTGGAACTGATTATTCGCCCTACGGGGCTGGTGGATCCTGTGGTTGAGGTGCGACCATCCAAGCATCAAATTGATGATATTCTTAATGAAATTCAGGCGCGAAATAAAGCGGGAGAGCGAACACTCATTACCACGCTTACGAAGCGTTCCGCGGAAGATCTTACTGAGTTTCTCGTGGATGCCGGCGTGAAAGTAAAATATTTACACTCCGATATTGTCACGATGGAGCGTATTGAAATTTTGCGAGAACTCCGTTTGGGAGTTATTGATGTCGTGGTTGGAATCAATTTATTGCGAGAAGGTTTGGATCTTCCGGAGGTTTCGTTTATCGCTATTCTGGATGCGGATAAAGAGGGTTTTCTCCGTTCGACTCCGGCACTGATTCAGACGATTGGTCGTGCTGCCCGAAATATCAATGGAACGGTGGCACTCTATGCCGATCGTATCACCAATGGTATGCGCGGAGCGCTTGATGAGACGGAGCGTCGACGTGAAATTCAGGTCGCTCATAATAAAAAACATGGCATTACGCCTCAGACGATTATCAAAGCGATCAAGGATATCGCGATGGGCCGCAAGAAAGAAGATTTGAAAAAATTTGATCCGAAAAAAGTTCCAAAACAGGAAATTGCTCATGTGATTCACATGCTTGAGGCACAGATGGAACTTGCTTCCGAGAATCTCGAGTTCGAAAAAGCGGCTGAGCTGCGCGATCAGATTGAGGGGTTGAGAAAGGTGGCGGAGAAGTAGTATTGCACCATATTTTTCAATTCCTGCTGGTTATCCGAAGCTAATTGCCCCCAAGGGGTGCTCTTGCTAGAGCATGCACGCGCAAAGTATACTTTTACTGGTCGGAAAATTTCGATCATATAGCTCCTAACTTATTTTTATGACTGGTCCCACTGTTACTCCTCCTTCTGGCAATGGTAGTATGGATTTTCCTCCCAATCTTATGACGTCTTTGGATGATAATTTTGCCGAGATGGCTGCCTTATTTCCTGTCCCAATGAAGGGACAGCCAGATCCGCTCCGTACGGTGACGGCTTTTATCCATCTGTACGTTGGATCCCAGGGTACTGATTTTGCCAAGCTTCGTCGTGATGTTCTGACAGCCAGTACAAATCACTCGCAGGCTTCTGATGCACTTGATACATTTATGCGTCTTGTTCGACCTCTTCTTGGTCAGGGTATTCATCGTACAGCGCTTGCTCAGCGTCTTTCTGGTTGGTTCATGGAGGTTTCGCGCAGACCGGTGATCGATCATGTTTCTGCAGCCTCGCCAAAAACTCCTATCTCTCCAGCAACACATGCGGCTGTTATGGCTCAATTGGGTGAATATTGGCAAGGCCAGATTGATGATGGTCGATCTGACTCTATTGGATCTCCCCGTCATCTTGATGCTTGAAAATTAGCTCTCCACCACCTCCGTCCCCTCCGGAAGTGATTCCAGAAATATTTTGCCGTAGCTTTTTTTGAGGAGGCGGTTATCCAGAATATAGAGGTTTTTTGGCGCTTGCGGACCGGTGGGGTTTTTGAGAAATTGATTGAGAAACCCAAGGAAGCGAGTGATAGTTTCCGGGAGGGCGTACTCCATAAATGGGTTCATGTAGCGACTTTCCTGCATTTTTATAATGGGATCGAATGGGGGATCAAAGGGGATTTTCTGGAAGATGAAATTTTCGCAGGGAATCGTCGAGAGGTCGAGTTTTTCGAGAAAGTTCATGGTGCCGAAAAGAACGGTGTGCTCTGGATCGGCGATACATTTTTCGATCATTTTTCCACGGCCTCCACTGAAGTCCTGACTCAATAGCTGAATATCGTTGTTTTTGAGATTCGTGGCGAGTGCGTAGTAGGCCTGATGGAGGGTGCGCTTGGAGCTGAAAATGGCGATGGTTTTTCCTGGAGTTTTTTTAATGGCGTTTAGCATGAGGGCGTTGGCGTGCATCATGTAGTCTGGTTTTTCTTGATCCGGCAGTGCCGATGGAATAATAACTTTCAAATTTTTTGTAATTTCCGGATTGGCTGGGATAACGCACTCTTTTGCGGTTTCTGGAATACGAAGACGATCGCGAATGTAATCAAATGATTTTGCGACACGCATGATGGATGACATAAAAATTCTGGATGTTTGCTCTTTGAAAAAATCCATATTCCAGAGCGTGTCCATCGTTTCAATTGGAATATACCGCAGCCTGATCTGCTCTTCGTGATTCTGATAGAGCACTGCGGAGGAGGTCTGTTTTTCATTGCTGAAAAGATTTTCGATAATGCTGAGTTCTTCGAGGAGTTCTCCATACACACTTGTATTACTGTCAAATCCCTCTTTGAGCTGCTCTACTAAGCCAAAAAATAGTTCACGAATTTGCTGCCATTCTTTTGAATTACGATGTGAGTCCTGAATGAGCAAACTATCTCCCGGATTTGTCGTAAATGTATTGAAGATCATACCAAGCATCCCGAAGAAAAATTCCAGTTTTTGCGTGATGGCTTCCGGAATAGGGAATCGCTCGCGAATAATATCGAGTGAATAGATGCGAGACGTCGCGGCGACTACCTGTTTTTCAAATTGGTGTGCTTCACAGATCACGAGGTTCTGGATTTTTTTGAGATGATTTATGGGGCTCATGACTTCTTTCGCGAGAGCTCTGTGGTAGCAAACCAAGATAGCGGCGTTCTCCTCTTTCTTATACGCTTTTTGGAGGTATGGTTCTGTCGTAATATCACACTGCCACGGGTTGACGTTGATATTTTCCCAGCGTCGATACTCTTCGTTGGTGAGTGAGATTTCGTCCTGTTCGCCGTTTTCTGTGTAGGTGGACCAGAGGTATATTTTTGCCGCAAAACAGGCTTCTTCGGGTGTTTTTTTAGGCTTGTCCACATAGGCGGCGAGGCGCTTCGGTGAGATATATTTTTGCATTTCTTTGACGAGGACTATTCCATTTGTGTCATTTTTTTTCTGAAATTCGGGGAAAATGGTATTGAAAAGAATTTCCTGAAGTCCGGTGCTTGCGACGGAAATCAGCGTTTTTTCTTTGGTACCTTCGTGATGCTTGAGAATCGCTTTGACGAGTGCGGTGTATTTTCCATTTCCAATACCCGCTTCAAGAAGGAGTGTCTCTTTGTTTTTCAGAGTGGTATGGATTGCATTTTCAATGTCATCTTGCCGTGTACTGCTTACGAGTGGTTCTTTGATTCGCTGCAGGACCAGCTCTTTTTCGTATCTGCCGTTTGGTGTTCCACCGTGAAACAGCGCGGAAATATGAGGGGAGGGGATGGAAAAAATTTCCTGAATGGTTCCCAGAAATTCGGGCGAAAGCGTCTGGATTTTTTTCAAAAGTTTTTGGAAAAGTTTTGCGCAAGCGATCGTGTCGCTGAGGGCGCGGTGGTCTTGTTTGTCAGCGATATCAAAGGCGGCGGAAATCGTTTCCAGACTGTAGGATGGAAGCGTAGGGTAGAGAATGCTCGTGAGTGGGAGGGTATCAAACTCGAGATTTTTGAGATCGAAACCTTTATTTCTGAGAAACGACGTATCGAAGGTAATGTTGTGACCGACGATTGGTGCGTCACCGATGAAATCAAGGATTTGCTGTTTTACCTCTGCGAGCGATGGCGCATTTTTGACGTCCTCATCACGAATTCCCGTGATGTGCGTCACAATTTGTGGGATAGCGACTCCGGGATTCACCAGTGTTTGAAATTGTTCGTAGATGCCGTTTTCATCGAACTTGATCGCGGCGACTTCTATGGGATCATCAGCAACCGGATCAAAACCGGTCGTTTCCAGATCGAGAGCAATGTAGATGGCCATGGCCAGCAGTATAGCATGGATTTAGGCTGCTACGCGAAGCAGTTTTCGAATGGCTCGCCGTATGAAGTCTGGCATACCTTCTGGTGTTTTTGCGTTTCGCAGTGAGAGTGGAGTGATTTGCATCTTTGGTCCCGGAGTTTCTGTTCTGATTTTTATGTAGGTTTCTATCATTTTTTCCAGATCCTCAAGAATTTGCTGCTGAGTTGGAGGTGGTTTTTTAAGAGGCTCTTCCTTGATGAAATTCGATGTTTCTTTCCTGTTCTGGAGACAGGTATGTAGATAGGTTATAAATGTTTCTAGCTGATTTGAGAGTTCGGCGTGCTGCTCTGTCGGTAGCTGTTTTTCCAGATTTTGGAGCATATCCCGAAAGCGCTTTAGTGTTGTTTGAAACCTATCGAACGGTATCGCTGCCCCAGCTCTTTCTATGAGGGGCGCTATGTTTCCGAGATCGATGTAGACAAATTGTGGACCATGATCCTTATGATTTTTTTCATCATTTATAATCGCAATATTTCTTGCCGTGTTGTCCATCATCGCGTAGCCCGCGCTTGCGGCTTGATAAAAAAGCTGCAGTGAATGTATGACGAGAGAGTCCAGGTACTGCGCCGGATTTCTTGAGAGATGCCTGGTGTCGGTTTCTACCGTGGTGGTGTGCGGTATGAATTCCTCCATCGTGACGGGCATAGAAAATTCAGGATTATTCCGGTAGAGACCTTTCACTGAAATGACGCGGTGAAGTTTCGGCACCATGGGTGAGTCGAGCCGCTTTCGCAGTGCGATTGAATTTTGTACTGCATTCCATCGTTCCGGTTTTGCTGGAATTTTGCAGATGAATGTCTGCGTGGCTCCATCTGGATTTTTTGTTGTTATCTCGAAAATCATCATTTCGGTCACATGCTTTGGTTTCAGATCACGCACGGAGATGACATGCTGACAACAGGGGAATGCTTTGGTGAGGCGCGTGAAAATGACGTCGATGTCTAGATCGCAGTGATCTATCGAGTCGGCGAAGGTGGTGAGGGGCTGGGGTTTTTGGGTTTGCTTGTCGCGTTGTGGCTGGCGTGGTGCTGCATCGAGTGGCATGGTGATATAATATCATTATTTTTTGCTTTGGCAATTTCCTAACGGCTTTTCTTCTCGCGGAGGTTGCCCGTAGGGGGTCCTTCAGTTTGTGATGTGTAGTCATGTGTATACATGTGTACACAGGCTCTTTTAGAAAGACCTTATATATCCCTTTAACTTTCGATCTGGCTTCGCAGGTCCACGGGCCGATTATTTGTTAAGATTGCCAGAGATATAAAACATGACAGAATACTTCTGCCCCGCAAGGGGACACAGTACGCGCGCGCAGAAATTTGACAAATAGAAAAGTAATCTTTAGAGTCACTTTCTATTAATACTCTTCTCCATGGCTACTGGACCACAACTCACCTCCTTTCCCACTTCTGAGCTTCAGCCACTTCTTGCGAGTGGTGCTTTTGATACTCTCAAGCTTGATGATGCGTTGCGACAGGAGCTCACGACATTACGTGCGAAGCTTGATCTTGTCTCCGATGTGGTTGATATCCCTGACCGTATCTTGGTGAGTGCCCGTTTTGAGCAGCTCGTCAAAGACATGAGGGATCTTCCACTTGGCGAGGGTGATGCGCGGCCGAGTGATGGAAATTTGGAGATGGTTGATTCGCTTTTTGAGCGCCATACCTACAATCTTATTGGAGTTGGTTTTTTTGCTCACATGAGACAGCATGGCGCGACCGCTTTTTCTGATTTTTATAATGGCTTCAAGGTTCACGATCCTGAGCGTGCTCACCTTTTTTGGAATTGCATTAAGGGTGATCCGCACTTTCGTATGGTTCTTGAATCCGTTGCCCGTACCCTTGCTCGATCTATTTCCGGCCTACAGGGTGACGATGAAAAATTCAGTCTCGCCATGGAGGATATGCAGAAATTTTTTGGCAATGAGCCAACGCAGTATATCAATGCGAAGACGCCAGCCTTTATTTTACTGTCACGAATGAAAGATCACGCGCTCAAGGCTTTCACCGATATTCTTCTTTCGAAGGTCACATCGCAGCAAATTCCATTGCTTGCCGGAGGCGAGAAGCTTGAGCATCCCGAACTGTTTCGGGATAGTATGTATGTGGCTCAACAGTTTCAGGCGATGGATAAAATGGCCTATTTGGATATGATCTCCAATCCTCTCGGTCAGGCGCAGACGGCGAATCCGACGCAGGCCGAGTCGTACTTTCGTCGTCGAGAGTCGGTGCCGGGGACGCCGGTGCACAATAATTTTGGGTATGTCTATCTCACGGAAAAACAGGCATTTAAACTTGGAATTTATTCTAAGAGCTCAGGTGTTTCTTCTTTTACCTATTTCAATGAGCCATATTTTGCGATTCCGGTTGGGTTGTATTTTTCGAGAAAAACGCCGGAGCTTTTTATGGAATCGATGGATCAACTTGTTCAGCTTGCCCAGACGCATGAGGGAACTCCTGTCGCAGAGTACTACCGGCTACTTATGACTTACTATATGGCTCCTATGGATGCCTCTGATGATTCCCATGAGCCTGCACCCGGTGATGAACCTGGCGAATTTTACGCGAGTACCTTCACCCAGGATTACCACCAGCTCTGTTATGCTGCTGAGTGCGCGTGGGTGAGGTATGTGCAATATGCAGAGAGAGAAAAATTACCGTTTATTCATATTCACCCTTTTGAGCGATATGCTACCCGTTCCACCAAGTCTCATGATCTGAGTCTTGCCATTACCAACCCCGATGAAACTGCCGTGCTTGTTGAGGGGAAAGAGCGTTTTCATGGTAATGTTTTGGAATTTTTACAGAAGACCGGACTGGCTGATCGGTATCCGGATATGGCCCACCAAACGGATAAACTTATTCGATCGGCGGCGACGGTCAGTCTCAGTGCGAGGGTTTTTTCCGTGCTTGTTGGCACGCTTGCCCAGAATATTCCTGATGAAGAGGCTGGTAAACAAGATGGTATCGTTTCACTTTTTGATATGGCATTTTCTCAAACGTCTATCCCGGCTGGTCGTGGACTCGTGACTCGTCGGTCTGATCCTATTGGTACTATTGCTGCGCAGTTTGATGTGGATGCTAAAGATCCTGAAAAATTCCTACGTCATTATATTGGTGTTGTTCTCGCGCATGAACTTGGTCACAATCTTTTTCGTGGCCAGCAGGGAAGTTTTCGAGGCGATCAGGCTGGTCTTTCCATTAACCTCATTGAGGAGGCGAAGGCGACGAATAATATGGCGCTGTATTATGAAGATCCTTATAACTTATCCGAGTCGGATCTTGAACACTTGCGATCGTCAATTCTGCTTCTCGCAACTTGGTCGATGATGCGTCTCCGTCCAAGGATGCGGGCGGAGTATATGGCTGATCAGTACTTCCGCGAGGGCGGGGCGATGATTGATCATATGCTCAAGTCAGGATTGATTGAAATTATGGGAGTGACGCTCGACCTAGGTGGAGAATTTGAGTGT
>CAYHPV010000009.1:0-15938 GCA_964358735.1 uncultured Candidatus Peribacteria bacterium
GCTCCTGGGCCGTCCAGGTCGAACATAGTATCCTCGTCACCGAAACCGGCTTCGAAGTCCTCACCCGCCGCAGTGAACTGGACCCTCTGTATCCGACGTTGCTGCAGGGTTGACAAAAGACCAAAGTACCGCTAGGATAAGCCCCCAAATACGAGGGTAAAATTATTACATCAAAAAATTCAGCTATGCTATCCCCAGCACCCGGAATACGACCAGTTACATTGAGACCAGACGAACTCTCTCAGCTCCGTCTCGCCGGATCGCAAAAAATCACCACAAGAGACACCGTCGAAACCGGTGATGGTGTCGCTCAAACCATCGATACATTACAAACCTCAACTGAAACCAACCTCGCCCATGTCATGCTCACTGAACCACTTCGCGACTGGCTCAAAACCGAAGCAGGGAACACAAGCCTCGATACATGGGAACTGAGTCATCTCGCAGCCATTAATGATATCACCAACATGCTTGCAGAGCACGGCGCACCAATAGAAGCCCTCACCGAAAAGAGCAGAGACCTCCTCGGCTACGCATCATATCGACTCGGACAGCTCCGTGATCAGTTTCTCGCCGACGGAAATTTCCAGTTCTCAGAAGTCGAAAACGGCCATCTCAATATTCAAGCGGTGATAAAAGATACCGAACATATTCTCCCACTCCTGCGACTCTTGAAAAAACTCATGGCACTCTACACGGAAGATGTCACACTTCTCGGAAAACTCAAAACAGAGATAGGGCAGATGAAAGCAAAAATAGAAGATTTTAAGAGAGAGAAACAAGAGTGTGATCTCAGAAACTATCCAGGAAGACAACGCGAGCAATGGATCGATACCGTCGAATTACCACGCTTAACCCAGGAAAAATTAGGCGTCGAAAGAAAAAAGACAAGTGCCGAAAAGCGCATGAAAGAGCTCAGGGAAACACTACAAAGTCTAGTAAATCTCCCATATGAAAATGTGAGAGAAAACCAGAACAAAGAGCGAATCTGGGAGGCAGCGCTCCGTCGAGTAAAAACAAGCACTATCAATCAACGCATCACGGGAGTCGACATAGCAGCCATGCTCCAAACACACGACCTTCATTCCCTCACCTTTCCATACGAAGTCGAAGAGCCAACCCCGATTCAAAGAACACCCCCACCACGACGATCATCTCGTAGAATGATAGAAAGTGACGATGGAACAATCCATACTTCAGAAGAACGGCGTGCCATTAAAAGAGTGCTCGGAAGAACAGCATGGGAAAGTCGCATCGTTGGCACCGTCCTGCTTCTCATGAGTTTTTTAGTAGGAAAGGAAATATATAAGGCGATAAATGACAGGCCAGATAATGAAAAACCGGCAGTGAAAGACGCTCCAGAATTACCAGCGCAAGCAGATGGCCTAAAAATAGAAAGTAATGTTACGTGGCATGGAAATATACCACCAAGTGTCACTGCACGGGCAAAAGAAATAAAAGATTACAATCCTAATGATTATATCATGATTGAGGGAATCCCAATCATGCACAAAACGGAACAGATGCGTTACGTTGCAGAATATAGCAAATTTCCAGAAGCAAAAGGGGTATCAAAACATAATGTAAGTATACGATTTTTACCATTAAGTGATATTGAAGAAGCCATAAAAAAGGGCAAAGGTACAGCATCGCTACAACTACGAGGAGCGATGAGTTTACTCAAGCTAGCATATATGGCAAGACATGGCGAAGACAAAAAGAAAGGCGATATTTTGATGACATTAGTCTATATGAATGGCGTGCTTATAGAAATAAAGGATCAACTGGAAACATTAGCTGATGGACAGCCACCCGTAGTGATTCCGGCCCGCCTCTTTGGGCTGACCGCAGACATGTTTAAAAACCTCGTCAAACCCATAGATGAACAGGCCGCAAACTAACACTCCCGAGCACGACACCCACACTCCCGAGCAGCAATTCACCATCGCGCTTCGAAGAAATCTTCCGCAGTTTTCAGAAAGGGACGTGACCTATTTATTGAATCGAGTTTTGACCATCGCCGGACACATCAGCAGGGCAAGAAACATTCCGGGATTTTTGCGGGAAATTGAGCTGTCTCTATTTACCGAGACACGAGGAAAGAGGCTCTCAATCCAGGAAGCTCACAATATGTTGGATCATCACCTGAGCTTTCTCATGGACTGTCTCGACTTCGAAACCCATCAACCCTATCTGAATAGTCATGGCCAACTTGCGATGTGGTCAGCTCTCGATTATCTGGCTACCTACGAGCGTCATGTCCAGACCTCCGAGCTCAACATGATAAAAAGGCTGAGACTTCCCGATGATCAGAAGCTTCATGCGGCACTCGAAAAGCTCGTACAGGCGATTGAAAATCGGAACCTCCATGATCTAAAAGTTGCCTTACAAGAAGATGTGCTCAAAGAAGCTGGTCAGGGAAAAGAAGTTCGACGGTATCTTCCTTTCCTTCAGAACGAACTTCACTGATATTCAAAGCTGAAATCCCTCAAAATCCCCTCCAAAACCCCCAGCTTCACCATTAACTCGAAAAACACAAACTTTTTCTTGCAATACAAAATCCGATAGTGTAGAATCCACTCGCTTTTTGTCTGTAAAATTGCTTTTCTCCGCCAATTCATGAGCAAAGACGACTATATAGTTGTCGAAGGGGTCATCGTTGAAACACTCCCGAACGCACAGTTCCGGGTGAAAATCACCGACATCAAATTCCCCAAGCTGGTTGATGAGATCATCACGGCTCATATATCAGGAAAAATGCGGATAAACTACATCCGAATTCTAGAAGGTGACACGGTCACGGTAGAAATATCCCCCTATGATCTGACAAAAGGCCGCATAACCTTCCGCAACAAATAATATGAAAGTACGATCCTCCGTAAAAAAAATCTGCAACAAGTGCAAAATCATCCGTCGAAAAGGTGTCATCCGTGTCATCTGTGAGACCAAAAAACACAAGCAGCGACAGGGATAAATTATTAATTCTACCAACGTTTTATGGCACGTATCGCCGGAGTCAATCTCCCAAAAGAAAAACGCATTCAAATCGGTCTCACCTATATCTTCGGGATTGGGAAGAGTATCAGCACCAAAATGCTGGACGATCTGAATATTGATATGAATAAAAAAGTTCAGGATCTCACAGAAGAGGAGGTCAATAAGCTCCGTGAAAAAATCACCAAGTTCGCGACCGAGGGTGATCTTCGACGAAAAACACAGATGGATATCAAGCACCTCGTCGACACCGGAACCTATCGTGGTTTCCGTCACCGAAGAGGCCTTCCCGTCCGTGGACAAAAAACACGAAAAAACGCTCGAACCCGAAAGGGCAAGAAGAAGACAGTGGCAAACAAGAAAGTAGTAACTAAGTAACCTTTTATATATCCCATGGCAGACGAAACTAAAGTATCCACAAAGGCATCCGAAGCAAAAGCATCCCGAGCAGGAGATGAAAAAGGCGATGCCAAAGACACCAAGTCCAAAGTCAAAAAGCCAAAGGGCAAACGAAAGAGCGTTCCAGAAGCGCATCTCTATGTACACGCTGGTTACAACAATACCCTCGTGAGTGTCGCAGAGCCAAACGGCAACGTGATCACCTGGGCAACATCGGGTTCCTGTGGATTCAAGGGAGCTCGAAAGGCCACACCATACGCCGCACAGGTCGCGGCAGAAACAGCCTGTGAAAAAGCAAAAGCATTTGGTCTTGAACGAGTTCACGTCTTCGTCACCGGGGCAGGTCCTGGTCGAGAACAGGCACTCCGTGGTGTCATCAATGGTGGCATCTCGATCGAATCAATCTCTGACCGCACAGGAGTCGCCCACAACGGCTGCCGCAAACCACGAACTCGACGAGTCTAATCATTTACACGCTAATTTTTCCACGGAATGAAATATACAGGACCAGTTTGTAGACTATGCCGACGAGAGGGTGAAAAACTCTACCTCAAAGGCGCGCGATGTGAAGGCCCAAAGTGTCCAATCAGCAAAGGGCGACCAGCCCCTGGACAGCACGGACTCACGTCAGCCTCTGCAAAAAAATCCGAGTACGCCAAGCAGATGCGCGCCAAACAAAAGGCGAAGCGTATCTTTACTCTCACCGAACGAGTGTTTTCAAACTACTACCAGAAAGCGGAAAATAAAGAGGGTGTAACCGGTAACGAGCTCCTCAAAATGCTTGAAAAGCGTTTTGACAACGTCATCTATCGGGCAGGTATCGCCAGCTCACGAAAACAGGCCCGTCAGCTCATCAGCCACGGTCTCTGCAAACTCAACAGCCGAATCGTCGACATTCCATCGGTACAGATCCGTGTCGGTGATAAATTTGAAATCAAAGACAATAAGAAGGAGGTAAATATTTTGAAAGACGCCTCAGCAAAAAAATCTACGGCTCCACGATGGATCAAGGTAGATCTCAAGAATCTCTCAGGAGAAATGGTCGCGGAACCGGAAAAAGATGACTTCGAGAAGAGCATCGAAAGCCAGTATATTATTGAGTACTACTCTAAATAATTTTCAGCAGAAAATTATTTGTTCCCGTTCCCTTTCCCCTTCCCCCGCATTTCCCCCTATTACTCTCTCTATCCCCCAGCCCTATGCATCTCATCCAAGAAGAAATCGGTATTCCAAAAATCAAAACCGTAAAAATTGCTGATGATCACGTCATCTTCATACTTACGCCGCTTCCACCAGGATATGGTGTCACCCTTGGAAATGCACTACGACGGGTACTCCTCTCTTCAATTCCTGGCGCATGCATTAGCGGAGCCAAGATCGAGGGAGTCAGCCACGAATACTCAACCATCAAGGGGGCAAAGGAGAGCGTTCTCGATATGATGCTCAACCTCAAACTCATCAATCTCAAAAAAATCTCAAAAGATCCGACATGGATTACGTTGAGTGCCAACAAAGAAGGAGTCGTAAAGGCCGGAGACATCAAAACAAGCTCAGATGTCGAGATTATGAATCCAGAACAGTACATCACCACCCTGGAAAAAGGAGCAAAAATCAACATGGAACTTCGTGTGGAAAAGGGAGTCGGATACGTCACGGCAAATGCGAAACAGCGAGAAGAGACGATTACCAATATTATCACGATCGATTCTGTCTTCAGCCCGGTCAAGAAAATCCGCTACGACGTAGAGTCCACTCGTGTCGGCCAGATGACCAACCTCGACAAACTCACCCTTGAGATCAAGACCAACGGATCGATCACCGCAGAAGACGCCATGAAGTTCTCCGCAAATATTCTCCAGTCGTACTTCAAGCTCTTCAACGAAGAGAGCATTATGATCGAGCCAGAGTTCATGAGCGACATCAATAAGATCATGACCAAACAGCAAGAAGAAGAGCAGAAGAAGCCATCACAAGAGTCCTATACTCCGATAGAAATCCTCGGATTCTCACCACGAACCCTCAATGCCCTCATCAACGGAGGTATCGGTTCCGTCGAGCAGCTCTCACGATGCACCGAATCAAAATTGACAAATCTCCGTGGTTTCGGTAGAAAGGCTCTCGGTGAAGTAGCCGCCGCCCTCGAAACGAAAGGTTTGAAATTATCAGAAGAATAATCCCCATCCCATGCGACATCGCGTAAAAAAAACTCAGAGACTCGGCATCGACCGTGAACACAGCACCTCTATCGTGCGAAGTATCGCCATCAGTGTCATTATCAACGAAAAAGTGCAGACCACTCGTCCGCGAGGCAAGGCCGTGCAACCATTCGTAGAAAAACTCATTACGACAGCCAAGAACAATACCGCAGCGAATGCCGCCCGCCTCATCGAAAAAGAGCTCCAGCACGACAGTGCCTGTAAGAAAGTGATCGAAGAGCTCTTGAAGCGTTATGAATCACGAACATCTGGATTCACACGGCTCCTCCGCGTCGGAAACCGAAAAGGTGACAACGCTCCCCTCGTACAACTCGAACTCGTTTAATATTTTGTCTCATAGTATCCCATGGAAAAAGCACAAAAAACATTCACGCCAAAAGTAAAAGACCTCGTCAGACAGTGGTATCACATCGATGCCAATGGAAAAGTACTTGGCCGTCTCGCCACTCGTGTCGCCGATCTCCTCCGTGGCAAAGGAAAGACACACTTCGTCCCACACATGGACTGTGGTGACTTCGTGATCGTCACCAATCTCGACGGCATCGTTCTCACGGGGAAAAAAGAGACTCAGAAACAGTACGCATCCCACAGCGGATATCAAGGTGGTGAACGATTCGTCACTCCCGATGAACTTCGAAGAAAAGGTCAGGTCGACCGGATTCTCCTCAGCGCTGTAAAGGGTATGATTCCAAACAACAAGCTCCGTGAAGATACCATGAGCAAATTGAAAATTTTCACCGGCGCAACCCATACCCACGACGCTCAAAAACCTGTAACCATTGAACTCTAAAAATTCTTTATGGCAACTACCAAAAAAACTGCAGCCGAAAAAACTGAAAAGGTAAAGAAAGCTCCTGTAGTAAAAGCTGCGAAATCACCTAAAGCAGTTGCTCCAAAAAAAGTTGCCGAAGAAGCTGCAGAACCAGTTCAGGCAGCAACTCCGGTAGTCGCTCACAAATCAGAAAAAGCCGCAGCCGCAAGTGCCACACTCAAGGGCGAATTTTTCTACGCCGCAGGAAACCGAAAAACCTCCGTCGCACGAGTACGTCTCTACGAAAAAGGTACGGGCACCTTCATCATCAACGACCAAACACTCGAACAGTACATCGTCGTTCCATCAAAACGCGACTCAGTCAAAGCACCACTCCGCATCACCGGCCACCTCAAGACCTTCGATATTTCGATTCACAGTGAAGGCGGCGGTCTCAACGGTCAAGCCGATGCGATGCGTCACGGCATCTCAAAAGCACTGCTTTTGTTCGACCCATCCCTCCGCATCACCCTAAAACGTGCCGGCTTTCTCACCCGAGACCCACGTATGAAAGAACGCAAGAAGTATGGTCTCCACAGAGCTCGACGCGCACCACAGTGGAGCAAGCGTTAATCAGTGCGAGCGCAGCGAAGCACCTGTTCCCGTCCCCCCGCTCTCGCATTTCGCCACAACATTCAAAAGACCCTGCCTACCAGGGTCTTTTTTGTAAAAACTGCCATAGCAGCGACTGGCCAAAAAATGGTAGTATACGATTAGGCGTTTCGATCGTAAGACGCACTTGCGGATAACTAAAAACATGACAGAATATCTTTGCGCACGCAGACTCTAGCAAGAGTCCCCCTTGGGGGTAAACACGCATTAAAAAATACTTATAAAATTTAACAAACAAACTCAGCTTCGGGCCCGGGCCGGAATTGCCAAAAACACCATTACATCTATTTCTTCAACAACAGATATATGTCCAAAAAACTCACCACCCTCTTCCTCACCGGAGTTCTCGCCATCTCGCTCGCCGCATGTAGCCAGACACCCGTACCAGCTACCCCACCTGCTCAGAGTCAGCCAGCTCCAGCCGCTCCAACTGACGCAAACGACACCAACCAGACCACCGTCTACATGATCAAGATGGAGGATGATGGCAAGACCAAAGGAAGCATAAAGGTCGGATGCGGAGACAGCGCAATACCAGTCGCAACCACGGTTGGATATCAATATAACAAAACCGATCCCGTTGCCTCTATCAATGCGGCACTCATAGCACTTCAAAGTACAACGGCCAATCAGTACACCGCACAGGGCCTCGAAAACACCGCCGCAAATTCGATATGGAATATTCAGAAGGTCGAGAAACCAGGAGTAGTAAAAGATCCATACCTCGTCTACATGAACGGTGCCTTCACCTTTGGTGGAACCTGCGACATGCCACGAGTCCGTGCTCAGATTGAGGAAACTATCAAAAAAGCAGCACTTGGCAACAAGACAGCCATCGTCTGGAATGGCGATAGCGCCAACTGGGACAAAGCTTTTAGCTCTAAGTAATAGCAGACAAGCGAAGCTTGTTCTTCTCCCCCTTCCCCCATGCGCTTCGATATTCTCACCATCTTCCCGGGCATGTTTGACTCGTACTGCAACGAAAGTATGGTCAAACGCGCCCGTGCCAAAAAAATCATCGACATTCACATCCACGATATCAGGAAATTCAGCAAAGACCGTAACAGCAAAGTCGACGCGATCCCCTACGGCGGCGGCCCCGGCATGGTTATGACCCCTCAGCCACTTTACGATGCGATCATGCACGCGAAAAAACTGAATAAAGGTCCGGTCATCTATCTCTCACCGAGAGGAAAACTTCTCACCCACAAAAAAGCGCAGAAACTCGCGAAAAACAGTAGGCCAGGCAAAAAACTCTCCAAACAAAAACCCGGCCTCATCCTCGTATGCGGTCGCCACGAAGGCATCGACCAGCGCGTCATCGACCTCTGTGTCGACGAGGAACTCTCGATTGGAAAGTATGTCCTCACGGGCGGTGAACTCGCCGCTCTCGTTGTTCTGGATGCCGTCTCCCGCTTCGTTCCCGACTTCGTGGGAAAACACGAATCCACCGTCGAAGAGTCCTACTCCGAGGCCCTCGATGGGAAGAAAGAGTATCCACACTACACCCGACCACCGGTTTTTATGGATCTCGAAGTTCCGGAAGTCTTACAAAGTGGCCACCATGCCAACATCAAGGAGTGGAGGAAAGGAAAGCTGACCTGAAAGCTAAAAACATCACATTGATCTCAAGAAGCAAAGCTCGTACACTTGAGCAAAGACTTCACCCCTCACACCTCTATGCAAAATTTCAAACAACGCACGATTGCGCTCGTAGCCATTCTCACACTCACGCTCGGAACGGCGCAGGTACTTTTGACAAATAACATCGCAAACGCGATCCAGCAGGTAGTCCCGGGAGGGGCAGCGATCACGAAGAAAAAAATCACCCTCGGGAAAAACAAGAAAACAGGGGCACAAAAGAACGGAAATGGCGCCATCTCGAAAGAGGCAAAAGGAATAAGCTCAGAGGCAAATGGAAAAGGAAAAGCTGGCACGACATCGAAGTCCAAGGCAAAACCTGCAACCACCCCAATGCCCAACGAAAAAATAGATAAAGAGGTAAAAAAAGCGGAAAAAGCTCTTAAGAAAGTAGAAAAGGAGGTGAAAAAAGAGGCAGCAAAAGGAGCGACGACCATCGTCCTTCCAAAACTCATAGATTACCTCGACAACAAAGTGCCGCAACCTCTCGTCGATGCCTACAAGGGCACAACGCTGAAAAATACGGTACAGGATGTCACCTCATCATTGAATAAAATGGTCCTCGAGGGAAATATGAGCAACACCCAAGTAGAAGGTGTATTGCGAGATGTTTTCTCCACGGCACTCACTGACACGAATAACTTCGCGAGTGAACTCCTCACGAAACACAGCCTCCAGAACATCGCGATCACCATTCTCCAGAATCCAAAAGATCTTGATGCGCTGAGAAAAGCGGCAGAAGACGAGATCAAAGCCTACGCGGAACAGGAGCTCAATAAACTGGCTAATCAAGCCATCGGAGCACTCTTCCCCATCATGCAGGGCATCCAGTTTGACTTCACCAAGATGAATAAAGATACCTTCAAGGCAACCCTTCGAAGTGCGATCATCAACGCGCTCGCGCAGAGCTACCTCGGCCCGGGATATGCGGTCGCCTACATGGCCGTCGCAACGATCTGCCCACCATGCATGGAAAAAATGCACGCCGAACTTCGACGATTCGATAAAAAATACCTCCAACCGGGAACCGAAAAAATCGGTGAAGAGTGGAATAGGTTTGCTGATCGAGTAAGTGAAGAAAGCAGTCGTGTGGGAAAACAGATCGCCGCCGAGTATGAACGACTGAAAAAGAGAGTTTCCGCTGAGGCACAAAGGCAAAAGGAAGATGTTGAGGCCGAGGCGAAGCGTGCTGAAAAACAGATCAAAGAGCAGTTCGAGAAGGCAAAAAATTCAAAAATTGGCAAAGAAGTTGAGCGGGAATTCAATGATGTCATCGCGGCACACAATGAACTGACAAAAAAAGCCGTAGCGGAGTTCAATCGGGAAGCTCAGGATGCGCTCGAGGAAGGAAAAAGAATCAGTATTCGAATGGGCAAGGAGCTGGAACGGGAAGTAAAACAGCATCTGGATATCGTAAAAAAGGCAGGGAGCCTGGCAGAAAAAGAGCTCAAGAAAGAAGCTAAACAGCTCACCAATGAAGCACAGCGACTGAAAGATAAGGTTCAAGCGGAACTAAAACGTATCGAAGACAAAGCAAAAGCGGAAGCCAATCGATTGAAGAAGAAAGTGAAAAAGGCGAAGAAAAAACTGAGGCTCTAAAAAATAACTTCATCTACTATATTGCAACTCGAATGCCATCAGGACTCTCTACATCTGAGGTCAAGCAGCGTCAGATACAATATGGAAAGAATCAGCTCGAGCTGAAGAATAAAAAATCACGTATTCTATCGTTCTTTGAAGAGTTTAAGGATCTGATGGTAGTGATTCTGATCATCGCGACGATCATTTCATTCGTCGCGGGAGAGGTAAAAGATGGCTCAGTCATCGCGTTTATCGTGCTCCTCAATGCGGTGATAGGATTTTTACAAAAGTACCGCGCGGAAAAGGCGGTGGAGGCACTGAAAAATATGCTCGCGCCACAGGCTCGCGTCATCCGCGATGGAGTCCAGCAAACCATTCCGGCCAATCAGCTCGTTCCTGGTGATCTTATGATACTGAATGAAGGTGATCTCGTTCCCGCCGACGCAGAACTTTTTTTCGCAAATGAATTAGAGGTTCAAGAATCCATTCTCACGGGAGAATCGATGCCAGTGTCAAAAACCGCAGATGAATTAGCAAATACGGTCTTTATGGGAACCATCATTTCGCACGGCACAGGACGCGCCATCGTCACCCATATTGGTATGGCAACATCCTTCGGAAAAATCGCGCAGCTCACGACGGCAACCGAAAAAGACAGAAGTCCACTCCAGAAAGAACTCGACCACGTCGGACTCTTCGTCGGAAAAATCACGATCTTGATCGCGGCATTTCTCGGAATCTATGGAGTGATGGTGCAAAATGAACCTATCGCCGCAGCCATTCTCTTCGCCGCATCGGTAGCCGTCGCGGCGGTTCCAGAAGGCCTTCCGACGACCATCACGATCGCGCTCGCCCTTGGCGTGCAGCGCCTCGCGCGCAAAAATGCCATCGTCAAAGACCTCTCATCCGTCGAGACCCTTGGCTCTACCACGGTGATCGTCACCGATAAAACTGGTACCCTCACGAAAAACGAGATGACCGTGCAGCAACTCACGACCATGCATCTCCACGCAAATGTGACCGGCACGGGATACGATCCAAAAGGAGAAGTGATAGATGAAAAGACAAAAAACCCAATCGACATTGCAAGTCTCCCTGATGACCTCAGCATCATTCGCCTCATTTGTACCCTCTGCAACAACGCAAAACTTGCTTTCGATCACGAAACAAATACCTGGAAAACACTCGGCGATCCAACGGAAGGGGCCCTCCTCTCCTTCGCTCAAAAACTCGGATTATCGCAGGAAGAAGCCGTAAGCAAGGCAGAGATCATTCACGAATTTTCATTCGACTCCAAGCGTAAACGCATGAGCGTGATCGTGCACTACGAAAATAAAACCTATATTCTCTGCAAAGGGGCACCGGACTCAGTGCTTCAAGCCTGCGATTCACCAGACGATTCAGCAGATAGTCCTGGGGATAGTCCCGGGAGGGGCGAAAATCTCAGCGAAAGCGATCGTAAAAAAATTCTCGCAACCAATGAAGAAGGTGCCGAGCGTGCGCTACGGATGATTGGATTCGCCTACCGAGAAATAGAAAATTCTGAAAAATCATATCCATCCCTCACCGACACCGAAAAAAATCTCACCTATCTCGGTATGGTCGGTATCATCGATCCACCTCGAGAAGAAGTTCCAAACGCCATCGAACTCGCTCGAAAAGCCGGCATCAGGATCTACATTCTCACGGGTGATCACGGACTTACCGCAAAAGCCATTGGAGAAAAAATCGGACTCGTCGCAAAAAATATTCCTCATCGTATCATCACCGGAGACGAACTCAAGACCACCTCGGACGAAAATCTCCGAGCTCTCTTCACACAAAAAACACCAGCCATTTTCGCCCGCGTCAGTCCCGAGGATAAACTGCGTATCGTGGGACTCCTCAAAGAAATTGGCGAAATCGTCGCGGTCACGGGTGATGGAGTCAATGACGCTCCGGCGCTTAAGAGAGCCGATATTGGCATTGCCATGGGTATCGCCGGAACCGACGTCTCAAAAGAAGCAGCGAATATGGTTCTCGCTGACGATAGTTTTTCAACAATCGTGACCGCCATTCAGGAAGGCCGCACCATCTATGAAAATCTCAAAAAATTTATCATATACATTTTTTCCAGCAACATTGGAGAACTCTTTGTCATTTTCTCCACGATGATCATCGGACTGAAATCTCCATTAAGTGCCATTATGATTCTTATCATCAACGTCGGAACCGACGTCTTCCCAGCTCTCGCTCTTGGCTTGGAAAAGAGCAAAGATACCTATATGACCAAACCTCCACGTCATCCAACCGATAAAATTCTCCAAAAAGATTTCACCACCAGAATATTTTTTATTGGCACACTCATCGGCGTCACCTCACTCATCGCCTACATGATTGGCCTGAAATATTATTCACAGGAAGTAGGCATGTCACTCACCTTTGCCACTCTCGTCATCGGCCAGATGTTCAACACCTTCAGCTCTCGCGACCCTGAAGAATCAGGATTCAAAAAACCATTTTCAAATCCCTATCTCCTGACCGCGATAGCATTTTCCATCTTGCTCATCATCGCTGCGCTCCACCTTCCTCTGCTCCAACACTACCTTGAAACCACGCCTCTCACCGGCGAACAGTGGCTTATATCAGCCGGGCTTGGATCTCTCGTACTTATTGGTGAAGAGATAAGAAAACTCATCACTCGATCAAAAAATCTATCCAAGAATCTCAGAAACCAATCACTATAAATAATGAATCTCGATCTTATCCAGCAACTCCGCACACCAGGAAAAAATGAAACCTACCTGAATATAAAAATCACCCCAAGTGCACCGCGTGATGAAATTGCCGGATTCATGAGTGATGGCACCCTCAAAATTCGCATCCACGCAGCACCGGAACACGGAAAAGCCAATGCGCGACTCATAGCATTTCTCAGCGAAGAACTCGACATCCACACCGAAGACATCGAAATTATCTCCGGCCACACCAGTCACAAAAAACATCTTTTCATTCGATGGAAAAACTAACCAACATTCCCTACATCAAGTCACTCCTCGCACGATTCACGGCAACAGACGCAGGTCAGCAGACTAGTCCCCTGGGGGCGAAGAAAAAATTCGGTCAGAATTTTCTCGTAAACGACCCCACCCTCACCCAAATCATCACCGCCGCACAGCTCACGCCGGAAGATACCGTCATAGAGATAGGCCCCGGTCTTGGCGTCCTGACGCGCGAACTCTGCCTTCATGGCAAACACGTTATCGCGATTGAAAAAGACCGCGACATGATCGCAGCCCTCAACGAAACCATCATAAAAAATACTCCCGGTGCCAAAGAAAAAATCACGATCCTCCAGCAGGACGCACTACAATTTGATCCATCAACACACCCTCTCACGATAAACGCGCCCTATAAACTCGTCGCGAATCTCCCCTACAATGTTGCCACGCCAATATTAGAAAATTTCCTCGTAAAAACTGCGAAGCGAAGCGAAGCAGCTCTCCCCGCACCTCATCAACCATCCTGTATTGTTGTACTCGTCCAGAAAGAAGTCGCCGAAAAAGCCTGCGCCAAGCCAGGCGATCACAATGTGCTCTCGCTCACGCTTCAGCCCTACGGCACCGCAAAAATCATCGCAACCGTCTCCCCATCTTCTTTTTTCCCTCCACCAAAAGTTACCTCTTCCATTCTCACCATCACTCCCTACGCCACTCCCCTCCTCAGTGAAAATCTCGCACCCACCTACTTCCGCCTCATCCACGCCGCCTTCTCCCAAAAGCGCAAAATGCTCGGTAAAAGCCTCCAGCAGCTCGCCCCAAAAGAGACCATTCTTGCCGCTCTCACCAAAGCCAACATCCCCCCGGAAATCCGCCCCCAGGAACTCACCCTGGAAAATTGGCTCATCCTTGCGGAAAATTTTTAACTATCGAAAGCCTCAGCATGATGAACTAGCGTATTCCCAACTTCTTCGCCAAAAAGGCGTGACTGAGTCTCTGGGCTTTTTCGTAGTCGGCCTGTGCCATACTTTCAGTGCCCGTGTGACTACGCCCATCGTGTCGGACGAAGGTCATGGTGACAGGAATGCCTGCCTGACCAAGACTTGCCCCATCATGTCCAGGAAGTGAGGGCATTTTGACATAGGTGTATCCGAATTCTCCTGCCAGCACTTCTTTTTCCATGACTGATCCAGTATCGAGTGGAACATACGATTTTTCTGAAATAGTGATGAGGGGTGAATTGCCAGATACCGTTCCTGTTAATTTTGTACCAACATCCTCCACTTTTTCACGAACCGCACCTCTTACTCGCGCAATTTCTACCGTATCAACATCGCGAAAATCGATATTAAATCGTACGGTGTTTTTTTCATCAATTCTCAAATCCGTGACCGTTCCTCGCACCGTACCCACTCCGCCACCATTCGCTATTTTATGTTGGGCAACCGACTCTCTTGCCATGCTTTAGACATAGAAAGGCACTTCAATGATATGTATCAGCGCTTCAGGATCGTAGTAATTGACAGCTCCACTGCCGAGATCTGACGTTTCCCATGCGACATCGACGGCGAGTTGTTTGAGTTTTCGCGTGCGAACGTGGCCAAGATACGCCTCAAATTCTGCCGCCTCTGACGTTGGAACAGCTATTTCGAGTGTTTGGTGCGTTGGCACTGTGGTAAAACCAGTCTCATAGGGAACAGTAAATTTCACAACTTTTGCATACGGTCCTATTTCACCATTAAGCATATTTCTGAGAAAATGACTCGCTCCCATAAGGGCATCTTTCCGGTACCAGACGACCTGTTCATCGGTTCGCAGCTCTGCAGGATTTGGCGGAGTTCCACCGGTATGAGCCTCTTCGCCCTTAAAAGTAATAGCATACTTGATGTATGGATTTTCTGGTGAACTTTCCAGCGTCTGGATGAATCCAGGTTTCAGCATCACGCTTGCACGATATCGTGACGCGCCTCCAATCCCCTGTATGACAATTCCCACATCGACTTTATTGACATCAAGCACATTACTTTGCTCGATATGCAGCTCTTCGTAGACGATAACATGTTCCTTTTTTATTGGAGGATGAGTAATCTCTTCGAGAATAGCACGCCACTTCTCCTGCCCGAGGTAATCTTTCAGCAGCATCGAACTTCCATCATCCATGTTATAGGTAATTTTCTCCAACTCAACTGGCGTAATCGTTCCGGTAGCAATACGACTTCCGAGACAGGTTGCTCCTGTTTTTGGGCTCGACTCTTCACCTCGAAATACCGCGACCATGTAGGAATTTTCTGGCTTATCTTCTTGCTCGACGAGGGTTCTGAGAAAATTGAATGCTGAGTTGACACCTGCCACTCCATCATAATTTCCTCCTCGAAATACGCTGTCGACATGCGAACCTGACATAACCATACGATCCCTGTTGTTGCCGTACCAGGTAATGAAAAGATTTCCAATGGCGTCCTTCTCAATCTCAAAATCTTTCCCTTTTTCTTTTCCCTCAAACAGGTGAAGTGCCTCCTGCTCGAGATACCCAAATGCCTGATCTTCCACCGGTGAAAATGCATAGCACACACGTCCAGGCGTAAGCGTGTCTATCAGCGCAGCTGGCCGGCTTATTGTTGCAATCTGGTCGATAACCCTGAGCATAATAGGAGAAGTTATTGAGGAGATTTTATCTTAGCATTTATTTTTAATTTGTCAAATTTT
>CAYHPV010000010.1:0-15671 GCA_964358735.1 uncultured Candidatus Peribacteria bacterium
TTTTTTTCGTGGCCCTTGAGGATAAGGATGGCTTTTTTGGAGTTGGTGAGGGCGTCCATGGTGAGGGTGAGGCGCTCGGGGACGTCGAAGATGTCAGTGCGGGTTTGGGCGGTGAGGAAGCCTTTCTTCATGGCAGATTCTGAGTCGGGGAAAATCCCGGCGATGTGGCCGTCGTGGCCGGCACCAAGAATAAGTCCGTCGAAGAGTGGCTGTCGGAACCGTTTCAGTTGGAGAAGTTTTTGCTCAAAGGCGAGACATGACTCGAGATAGCCAAGATTCGTGTCGAAGTGGAGGAAGTTTTCGTGAGGAATTTTTGGTGAGGAGATGAGTTCTGCCAGGATCATGCCCGTGTTGCTGAACTTGTCCGAGATGGGGACGTAGCGTTCGTCGATCCCGATCCAGAGGATTTTTTTCCAGTCGAGGTGTTCGTGACCGAGCATTCGGTAGAGCTTTTTTGGTGTGGAACCCCCGGAGAGACCGATGCGGCAGTCGTCTTGCGAGGTGAGGGTTTCGTGGATGGTAGAAAGCACCCAGTGGAATGCTTGTTCATAGAAATCCTGCTCAGATTCTTGTTGTATACATTTTGTGTTCATAGCAGATTTGGGCCATTGGATCCTGGTTTGTAGATTTTGAGCGGTGCGTTATTTTTTTCAAAGTATTTGGTAACCTGATCGATCACTTTCCATGCGGCATAGATCTCTGGAAATTCAAGAAAGAGCATTTTCTCCCCTTTAATCGCCTCGAGAATCAATCGGCTGTGCTCGTCGAGACAGTCGCCGCTGCAGTAGATTGGCTTGCCGGTATTGAGTGGAACGAAATCAATTTCTGAGCCACCCATTTTTGTGAGGAGATGAAACTCGATTTTTTCAAATGGCTGGAGCTGAATAATCAATTTATTTGGCTGGAGTTTTGCGTTGTTGCGCTGTACATCTTGTGGCTTGAACTCGATCACCACGTTTGTGAGTTGCTGTGTAAGTTTTTTCCCGGTTCGCAGATAGATCGGAACATTGCGCCAGTTTTTATCATTAATAAACAGACGGAGCGCCGCAAACGTCTCGGTCTGAGACTTTGGTGTTACGCCCTGTTCTTTGAGATATCCCTGGTACTGGCCGTGAATCACCGAATTGTTTATATCTTGTATCCTGAGTGATTCAATGAGTTTTCTCTTTGCGCGGTGAATTGAGTCACTGGTAATTTTTTCTGGAAGGTCCATTGTGAGAAAGGCGAGAATCTGAAAGAGGTGCGACTGCACCATGTCTCGAAGCGATCCGACGCTGTCGAAGTAACCGGCACGACCCTCCGTTCCGAGGCTTTCCAGGCCGTTAATTTGAATATTGTCGACGTACTGGCCACGAATCAACGAGGTGAGAATCGCGTTGGCGTAGCGAAGGGAGAGCAGGTTGAAGACGGCCTCTTTTCCGAGGTAGTGATCAAGCAGAAAAATTTGATCGTGAGTGAAGTGCTTTTTCAGTATGGTTTCGAGATGCCTAGCGGTTTTCAGATTGTGACCGAATGGCTTCTCGATGATGAGGCGAAGTTTGCTGAGGGGCGTATTGAAGTTGGTGTGACCGAGCTGACTGATCACCGCCGCAAAAACCGATGGCGGCGTTGAGAGGTATGCGAGGCGGATGCGCTTTTTATTTGCACCTTCGATGTGTGCGAGATGCTTTTTCAGGTTTACGTAGTCGGAGGCGGCGTCATACTGACCGGACACATAGCTTACGTGTTGTGCGACAGTATCAAGAATTTTTTCGTCGGTGTTGTCTTTAAACTTCGCGCGGACGGCCTCTTTGAATTCTTGTATGAAGGCCTCCTGTGTCAGCTGTGTGCGGGCATAACCCACGACTTTGAAATCCTTCGGTGTGCGCTTCTCGAGCTGGAGCTGGTAGAGCGACGGAAAAAGTTTGAGTTTTGCGAGAGAGCCCGAGGCACCGAAGATGATGAGCGTGAAGTCGTGTTTGGCTTTTTGGAATTGGATTTTCATATCCATTGTGTGTGAAAAGTACCTGACTTATCCGTGCGTTCGTAGGTGTGAGCTCCGAAGAAGTCGCGCATTCCCTGTACGAGATTGGCCGGAAGCTCTCGCGAGGTCATGGCGTCGAAGTACTGGAGTGTTGCGGTGAGCGCGGGTGCTCCGATGCCTGCGCGAAGAGATTCTGTTATTACGTTTACCCATGAGGCCCGGCATTTTTCAATTTGTTGTACACTTTTTTTATTCATCAAGAAATGGCTTGTAGTAATTTCTTTTTTAGCATTTTTGAGATCATGTAGGAGCTTCGATCGGATGATGCATCCACCCTGCCAGACCCGAATCACCTCCTCCATATTCAGATTGAGGTTGTATTCTTCGTTGGCTTTTTTCAGAAGATAGAGACCTTCGCTGTAAGCCATGAGGCAGGCGGCATAGAGGGATTTTTCGAGATCAGCGAGGAAGGTTTCGAGGTCGACTGATGGTTTTGTTTTTGTGTGTGATCGAAGTTTGCCGAGTGCCGTGCGAAGTTTTTTGTCGGATGAGATGTAGCGTGCGAATACGGCCTGGGTAATCGCCGGAAGCGGAACTCCAACATCGAGTGATTCCTGGGATGTCCACTTACCGGTGCCCTTGTTTTTTGCCGCGTCGAGAATGAGATCGACCAGGTATTTTTTTCCTTCTTTTTTGCGTAAAATTGGCGGAACAATCTCAAAGAGATAGCCAGCGAGTCGGCCTTCATTGCAGATTTCAAAAAACTCAGCGATCTGCTCATTGGTGAGCCTGTAGTGCGACTTGAGGAGGCTGTAGGCCTCGCCAATCATCTGCATGATCGCGTACTCGATGCCGTTGTGAACCATTTTCACATAGTGCCCTGCGGCTCCGGTTCCGAGGTATCCCGCACAGGTATTTTTTGCGAAGTCCTTTGCGGCGATTTTTTTTATGATTGGCGCTACACACTCCCATGCGGCTTTTTCACCACCCACCATGATACTTGGTCCATGAAGTGCTCCCTCTTCTCCACCAGAGATTCCAGCGCCGAGGATGTGTACCCCGATTTTTTTGAGTGTCTCCTGACGTCGGATGGTGTCTTTGAAGTATGAGTTCCCTCCATCGATCACGATGTCCCCTCTTTCCAGATAATCAACGAGTCCCGCAAGTGTCTCATCGACGGCGCTACCTGCAGGAACCATGAGGATTATTTTTCGTGGCTTCTCGAGCGAGTTTACGAACTCTTTGATCGTCTTGTATCCGGACATTTCTTTGACGCCGTAGCTCGAGAGAAATTTCTCAACCTTGTCGGGGTTGTGATTAAAAAGGCTGATGGAAAATTTTCTGGAGGCGATATTTCGGGCAAGATTTCCGCCCATCGTTCCGAGGCCCATGAGGCCGATTTGAGATTTTTTCATATACGGTAGATCGATTGCAAAGGTGCCACGAGTATAGATGACCTTTGATCTAAGAGGAAGATCTTGTGTGCGATGCACTCTCCATCCTCTCTCTGAATTCTTCCATGAACCCGTTCACGATACCCTCGTTAATTCCATGGAATGATACGTGCGATGAGTAAAGAGCCATTCCTGCTTTTGCCTTGGCTTTTCGACTATACTCCTTTTTTTTCACTACCCGCGTCTCAACCGGTAATTGCGAAGCCTTGATCGCCCGGCAAATATCTGTCGTTCGGCGATCCGTAATTTCCTCCTTGTAGGAACCATTTATTATCATCATGTGACCTCGAGACTTCGTGTGTCTTATTTTTCCCGTATACCATGCGGCGAGTACGAAATCTCTTACGGCCCTCTGTGCAACTTCTATCTCACCAAGAGAAGATTTATCATTATTAAGCGTTCCAAGTGATAGCTCAATGGGTCTCGGTAAAAAATATTCATCGATATTTCTGTCGCCCTGAGGTGCTCCAAATACCTTCAAAAATCGTGCGCAGAGTGCATCGAAGAGTACATCATTTTTTGCATTCGTAAGAGGTTTACCAAGCAACCCCTCTACCATCTTTCTGGCTGGCTCGTCTATATATTTTGCATCTATCCGAAATATAGGCTGATCTCCTCCCTCGTCAATGAAATATCCCCTCCAGTACTGTGTACTGCTCAAGAGATTCAGGGTACCAAAGTGCGCATTGCCATGCGTGAATGACAGCAGTTCATCATTGATGACGTTCCCTAGTGGATCGCCCGACGCCCCCCCTTCCCCCCCCGGGAAAATCCCCATTTCATGAAGTGCGCATATGGTTTTTACTGGCGGAGGAATTCGTCCATTGCCGACCCAGCTCGTCATCTGCGAGTCGAGTCTTTTATACGTGCCCCTATCGCGTGTTCGACTTAGGCCACGCTTTCGAGCCAGACTCCCGAGTGTGCCTCCGGATTGTCGGACATGCTGCATAACCTCCTGGTATTCACGATAGGTCCAGTTCATCGGGTGATATGTTTTCTCAATATCTTCTGGGGTAACCTTGAATGTTCTCAGTGTATCCATATTGTCAGATTGTCAGCAAAAAAAGCCATACTCTCAGTTGGGTATTTCCCTATTTCCCTGAGGTTTGCTATTTTACATTAAATTTCTTTTTTGTCTAGATAAACTGAATATCAAAGCTGTACATCCCCATACCGCACATGGCTTGTAGCGTCGTACCTGGCTGTTGCGGCGGTACCTCGATGTCGGTGGTTCCTGTAGCTGGAAGATATGAGGCGTACTTAAGAGTTGGAATAATCAGTGATGATGAGCAGTCGAAGGTGCCTCGAGTTTTCATTCTGATTATTGATGGAATGTTGGCCTTCGCTTTGGTTTCTCGTGGCGTGTAGCCCCCTTTTGCGGATATTTCGATAATCTGTTTTCCGTTAACGATCGTGGGTGGTGCTATGCTGCTGCTTTCTGATCCACTCGTGAGGTCTTGATTATTTCCGATGCCAACCATAATCAGTATCGGAATGATGATGGCAAATGCGAGTGTCGCGAAAAATGCAAATTTCATGTGTGGGATTTTTTAGAGTGAGAAAAGTGGCGACATAACGCCAGCTACCACGAGACTGTTTATGAGATTAAAGATGGCGAAGACAATCACGATTATACCAGCTGATTTGAAAAAGATGCGAGAGGTTTTTCCGGGCTGAATGGTGAGGGAACCGAAACTGATGAGTGCGAGTACCGGGAGGGTTCCGAGGGCAAAGGCGAACATCGTGATGGCGCCGTTGAGGAAGTTTCCTGTTGAGAGGGTATAGATCTGCATCGACTGCGTGAATCCACATGGAAGAAAAAATGTTGCGATACCGACGAGGAGCGGGGCGATTGAGTGCGTGAGATTTGTGGCGTTCATGGCCTTCTGTGATAAGGCTTTTGGCGGAGCGAACTGAAATCGCTTGGCCCACGGGAACATATCGAGAAGGTTGATTCCCAGGATGAACATCACGAGAGCGATGATGATGCTGATAATCAGATTCATCGTTGGAGTGAGCTGAAAAGCTGAGCCGATGAGACCGATCACGCCGCCAAGAATGAAAAAACTGATGAGGCGGCCTGCGTGAAACATGAGTTGAGGTTTGATGGCGTCGCCACTTTTTGCGTAGTTCGCGGAGAGGGAGAGGAGCAGGCCGCCGACTACCGCGAGGCAGGTTGAGAGTGAAGCAACGATACCAATGAGAAACGCGGTTCCAAAGGTGACGTTATCGGAGTTCACCAAATTCACGATTCCCATTTTCTGGAGCAGTACAAACCCCACGATGAAGACGAGTGCTACCGGAATTGCAACGGTGAAGTCCGACCAGTGACGCTGAGCTTCTTCTTTTTCCAGGGAAAGGGCGTAGCCATTTTTTTCAATTGCCTTCGTGAGTTCCTGCGCGATGCTCTGCGGGGTCATCTCACCAAAATCTCCTGTGACCTCGATCGTGCATGTTGTGAGCGATGATGTTGCCTGGTGAACGTTTGGCAGCTCCCCGATTTCACTTTCCGTGAGTATCACGCATGAGTGGCAGTGCATGCCTTTGACGTGAAATGTATGTGTTGTTGCCATGATCTTTAGAGGTTACGTAATTTTAAACGGAGTGAGTTGCTGACGACGGAGACACTTGAGAAGGCCATGGCGAGTCCGGCAAATACGGGATTCAGAAGAATCCCCCAGAGTGGGTAAAGTGCCCCCGCCGCGATTGGAATTCCGATAATATTGTAGATAAATGCCCAGAAGAGGTTCTGTTTCACCGTACGCATCGTGTACTTCGAGAGACGGATCGCTTTTACGAGTTTTGTGATATCTCCGTGGAGAAGCGTCATATCCGCTGATTCGATGGCCACGTCGGTTCCCGTGCCCATGGCGATACCGATATCCGCCTGTGCGAGCGCCGGTGCGTCATTTACGCCATCACCTGCCATGGCGACGATTTCACCTTTTTTCTGGAGCTGCTCTATGGTTGTGAGTTTATCTTGTGGCAATACCTCCGCAACAACTTCGTCAATTCCCACCTGTTTCGCGATCGACTCCGCCGTCTGCCTGTCGTCGCCGGTGAGCATGATAATTTTGAGACCAAGATCGTGGAGGGATTTTACCGCTTCGATTGCTTCATCTTTGATGGTGTCTGCCACGCCGGTATAGGCGATAACTTTTTTGTTTGAGGCCATGATAATAGGCGTTGCGCCTCTTGAAGAGAATTCTGTAATATTTTTTTCATCAAACGGAACTCCAAAATCTCTCATAAGCTTCACGTTCCCAACAATATACTCCTGTCCATCTATTGTGCCTTTCAGCCCTTTTCCTTCGATGATCGAGAAGTTCTCTACCTTCTTTTTTTCGAGATTTTTCTCCTGAAGACTCTCAGCGATGGCATTGCCAATTGGATGTTCCGAGAGCGATTCGAGTGCCCAGAGAAGCGACTGCACCTCTCTTTCGTGCATTGACGAGACGTTATACATCTCGAGGAGCGTTGGTTTTCCTTTGGTAATGGTTCCTGTCTTATCGACGACAATCGTTGTCACTTTATGAAGTTTCTCAAGTGACGTTGCTTCTTTAATCAAGATGCCTTCACGAGCCCCTTTACCAACGGCGACAATAATCGCTGTGGGTGTCGCGAGGCCGAGAGCGCATGGACAAGCGATAACGAGAATACCTACAAACGAAACCAGTCCTTGCGTAAGCGCCTGAGAAAATGGCATATATTGACTACCGACTGTCAGCCAGACGATGAGGGTAATGATGGCGAGAACCAGTACCGTTGGTACAAAATATCCAGAAATCGTATCGGCGAGTTTTTGGACTTCCGCCTTGCTTCCCTGAGCGTGTTCGACCATTTTGATAATCTGCGCCAGGAGCGTCTCTGAGCCAACTTTTGTGGCCTTAAACATAAAAACACCATGTTTATTGATCGTCCCTCCGGTCACTATATGTCCTGCTTTTTTTTCTACCGGCATCGGTTCACCCGTTACCATGGACTCATCGACATATGAAGACCCCTCAGTAACTTCACCATCGACGGGAATTTTCGTTCCAGGTTTTACCATGATGATGTCACCTTTTTTTACCTGGTCGATCGGGACTTCTTTTTCCTCTCCGTTGATCATGAGCAGTGCTGTTTTTGCCTGAAGATTGAGGAGTTTTTCGATCGCATCGCCGGTTTTGATGCGAGAGCGCGCTTCAAGATATTTCCCGAGTGAGATAAATGCGATGACAACGATCGTGACATCATAGTAGGTGCTCTCTGTGTCGAGATAGGCCTTGAGAGGAATTTCGAGGGCCGTGACGGTGGCACTGTAGAGATAAGCCGCGAGTGTTCCGAGACCGATGAGCGAGTCCATATTGGCACGACCCGTTCGCAAAAATACGATGAGTCCTTTCAAATAAGGCTTACCCGTGACAAACAGTGCATAGGTCGCCATCAGTGGAAGTACGTGATGGAAAAACTCCTCTGTTACTTCTGACATTTCTGGAAGTTTCCCTGCGGCACCCGCAATATCCCATGTCATCGCGACAATACTGAAGAGTGCGAGCGGCATAATGGCGAGAATGCCACGACCCATTTCCTGAAGTTCCATGAGCTTTTCTTCTTTTGAGGTTGTGAGACCAAGATGTTGCGCGTGTTCGTCTTCGGACATGTTCATGGCAGCCGCGCTTCCATGATTCATGTTGGCGTGATCTTTTTTTATTACCAATGAGTAGCCAAGTGATACGACGGTGTCGGAGATTTTCTTGGTATCCAGTTGTGTTTCATCGAAGTCGATTTGGAGTGATTCATTTCCGTAATTTACCTCAGCGCGCTCCACTCCTGGAAGTTTCTTGAGCGTTTTTTCGATCGTTGCTGCGCATGAGGCGCAGTGCATCCCCTTGATTTTGCATGATTGTTGCTGCATTAGTTTGAGAGGTTAAAAATTTTAAGGAGTTCATCGATGGCTTTCTTTTTGTTTTCCTTCATCTTCGGGAGAAGGCAGGTGTCGAGATGTCCCGTGAGGAGCTCACGCTTCGCGGTCTTGAGGAGACCAATGACGCTATCGATCTGTTGGATCACTTCCGGACAGTACTGATCGGACTCGATCATTTGTGTTACTTTTTCGAGTGTCCCCTGAGATTGTCGTGCGCACTTGAGTGCTTTTTGTTTCTTCGGGGTCGTGCCGTGCATGAGATTTGGTGTTATGTTCTACTAACCTCTATCCTAGGGTATAGGTTCGTATATTGCAAGGCAATTTTAAATTCTCTCCTTCCGGGCCGGAGCGAGGCTTCCATAAAGAAAGTTGCTGGCTACGGAAAGAGAGAACAGGTAGCTCAAGCTCTAGGCTACGAGCCTTCCTCCGAAGAGGACGTAGCTCGCCATTGATAACAAAGATCAATGGAAACAAAGCTACGTTGCTATTATAACACTTTTTAAAATTTTTGTAAATACGTTCCCTGCCTCTATTCAGCTTTAACTAGCTGATAAGGGCTTTCAATGTCTCAGCACTCTTTTTGAGGCTTTCCTTCTCATCTTCGCTCAAAGGAACAAGGAGGGTATCTTCAATCCCCCTTCGACCGAGGACACATGGGACACTGAGTGCCACATCCGAAATGCCATAATAATTATTCAGCCGTACCGAGAGCGGGAAGACCTTTCGTGCGTCGTTGAAAATATTTCGAACTAGTTCGCGGGCAACGGTGGCAATCGAGTAGCACGTGTAGCCAACATCATGAATAATTCGGTAGGCTGCATTTTTTGCATCTCCATAACACTGATCCGCCACCTCTTTTGTGAAATTTTCAAAATCGGAGAGCGGCTTTCCTGAAACATTTGCCGAGCTATACACTGGAAATGATGTGTCACCGTGTTCGCCGAGAATGAAGGCTTCGATACTGTGCGGGTGGATTTTTATTTTTTCTGAAATATGAAAACGGAGGCGTGCCGTATCGAGGGTCGTTCCTGTTCCAAAGACACGACTCATTGGAAAACCGGAGATTCTTTGTGCCTCGTACGTGAGGACGTCTACGGGATTGGTGACGATCAAGAGTATGCTATTTGGTGCATTTTTTGTAATTTTTGGAATCATCTCCTCAAAGATTGCACGATTTGCCTTGATGAGATCGAGACGAGTTTCGCCTTCTGCCTGTCTTTTTCCCGCGGTAATAATCACGATGTCGGAATCTGCGCAGAGCATGTAGTCATCTCCGGCACTCAATTTGACGTTTGAGGTAAATGGTAGTGAGTGCTCGAGATCGAGACTGATGCCCTCTGCTTTTTCTTTGTTATTATCGATGAGAGCGAGATCCGTGATTATCCCGTCGAGGAGCAGCGCGTACGCCGTTGTCGCCCCTACGTTTCCGCAGCCAATAATCGATAATTTTAATGTATCGCTACATGGTTCGGTTGGGTGAGAGGAGAACATAGAAAAGGTGTTATGAATTAGACGAGGTGGGCACATCCATATTACTCTTGTTTGAAATTTTCCGTAATAACCCCTGAACCGAGGCAGAGATCTTCCTTATAAAACACCGCGAACTGGCCGGCGGCGAGGCCTTGGTCGGAGCCGGAGATGTGGACTTTTGCGTGGGTGCTGTCGATGGGTTCGAGTGTCACGGGGTAGATTTTTTCGCCGTGGCGGATTTTGACACCGAGACCGTTATCAAAAGAAGGTGCGGCTGGTGCTTCGTTGCTGAACCAATTGAGGTCTGTGATTCTGAAAGTGTCACGAGATTTAGCAGGTTCATAATACGTCTTTGAGATGTAGATTGCATTTGTTTCCGTATCTTTTTTCACCACAAACCAGGGGCCGCCGGAGAGCATGATGCCGCTGCGTTGACCGATGGTGAAGTACCAGAAGCCGGTGTGGGTTCCGAGTTTTTTTCCGGTTTCAAACTCGATGAGGTCACCTTTTTTTTCACCGAGGTAGTGCTTGAGAAATTCGTTGTACTTGAATTTTCCGAGGAAGCAGATGCCCTGTGAATCCTTGCGGTCTTTGTTTGGAAGATCATATTTCTGTGCGAGTTCGCGGACTTTGGATTTGTGGAGATGGCCAATTGGAAAGACGATGCGAGAGAGCTGATGCTGCGAGAGGCGTGCGAGAAAGTAGGTTTGGTCTTTGATGGGATCGGGTGAGCGTTTGAGGTAGTATGTACTATTTTTTTGTTCATCTTGTTTGATTTCTATTTGCGCGTAGTGACCGGAGGCGACTTTATCAAATGTTGCGTTTGGGTAGTTGTTCTGGATTTTTTCAAAAAAGAGTCCGAACTTCACGTGGTTGTTACACATGACATCGGGATTTGGGGTGCGGCCGGCTTTTACTTCGGCGATGGTATACGAGACGACTTTCTCAAAATACTCTTTCTGCATGGAGAGAATTTCGAGCGGTACGTGCGCCTGTTCACAGACGGCGCGGGCGTATTTCAGATCTTCTTCCCACGGACACTCACCGAGAAACGCGAGTTCGTCCTCGAGCCAGATTTTCAGATAAAATGCGGTGACGGTGTGGCCCTGCTCTTGCAGGAGACGCAGCGCTACAGAGCTGTCCACTCCACCGGAAAGGAGAACGGCGATATTCATATCACGGATATGGTAGCAGTTTGCTGGAGATTTGTCAGGATTTGACTCTTGTGATACACTCAGTTCATGAAGAAAATGACTATCAAAGCTGCAATCTGGAAAGAGGGAAAATATTATGTTTCCCAGTGTCTGAATGTTGATATTGCGAGTCATGGGAAGACAAAGAAAGAGGCGTTGAAACATCTGCAGGAAGCTTTAGAGCTCTATTTTGAAGAGAAGCATGAGCCACTATTCATAAAAGTAGAACGACCGGATGTCGTTTCTTTCCAGCTCCAATATGCCTAAACCTTTTCTGCTGAAGGATATTTTACGAGTCCTTGAAGATGAGGGGTTTTTCTTTATATCTCAAAAAGGCGTCTGAGCAAATCTGTCGGAAGAGAAATTTTTATAATAATTTTTATCCATGCACATTCCCCTCTCCCACTTCGAAAAACTCGTTCATGATACGATTGCGGCGGTGCCGGAGGAGTTTCGGACGGCGATTACCAATGTCGCGTTTGTAATTGAGGAGGAGCCACGGAAGGCGACCATAGGTGAGACTGAAATAAAGCGCGGAGAGATTTTACTTGGTCTGTACCAGGGCGTCCCGCGGACGGCGTGGGGTGTTGGTGAGATTGAGGGACCTCCGGATAAGATTTCTATTTTTAAAGCGTCGATCGAGAGCCTGTCGCATGATGGGGCAGAGCTAAAGGAGATGGTGCGAGATGTCGTGTGGCATGAGATTGGTCACTGCCTCGGGTATGGTGAAGAAGAGTTGCGAGAGATGGAGGCGCAGCATCATAAAAAGCAGTAGTTTTCCGGCGTATTTGACTTAATGCATCTTGTCGTGTGATTCACTTTCTTTCCCGGGAAAAATTGGAGCTTTAAAAATGGTACTTTTTTGGTTGAAGTATGATTATACCATATAAAATATGAAAAAAGATCTCTCCCTCTACATTCACATCCCCTTCTGCAAAACGATCTGTCTGTACTGCAATTTTTTAACGTTTGCGAATAAAAATAAGAAAATTCCGGAGTATGTGGAGGCGCTGGTGAGGGAAATTCGGGCGCGGGCGAAGACCTATTCGAAGTATACCATCGAGACGATCTACTTTGGCGGTGGGACCCCAAGTCTGATAGATCCATTGTTGATCAAAAAAATTGTACAAGAAGTGAAGAAGCACTTTTATGTGAAAAAAAGCTGCGAGATCACAATTGAGTGCAATCCGGAGAGTGTGGATAGCGAGCGGGTTCGCGTGTGGCGAAGTGCTGGAGTAACGAGATTTTCTCTTGGGGTACAGAGTTTGAATAAGAAAACACTGTGGCGGATTGCGCGGCCGCATGATGCGAAGATGATTTTCCGGGCGTTGAATGTTTTTCGGAAGTGTCGAGTAAAACACTTCGGTGTAGATTTCATCATGGGACTTCCGGGGCAGACGGTCGAGTCTTTTCAGCAAGAGGTAGAGACGATATTGCAGTATCATCCGACGCATGCTTCGTTTTATTTTCTCTCATATGACACGAAGAAGATTGATATTTTTGCGAAGGAGTGCCCCGATGAAGACACGCAAATTCTCATGTATGAGTGGCTCTGCAAGCGTCTGAAACGTGCTGGATTTTCACACTACGAGGTCTCGAACTGGGCGCGACCTGGCTATCAATCAGAGCACAATCGCCGCTACTGGGAGCAGAAAGATTACCTGGGGTTTGGTATTGGGGCGCACTCGATCGTCGACGGGCATATGTGGGAAAATGGGAGTGATTTTAGTGCCTATTTGAAAGATCCGATGAAGATTTGTAACGAGATGGAGATCGATCAGGATCTGCGAAGGATGGAGTACATTATGCTGAGGCTGCGAACAAGTGAGGGGTTGGATTTGAAGGAATATCAGAAGATAGGAAATGTCAAAGAGCTTTTGAACAATGCGAAAAATTTTCTGCCATCAGGGCACTTGCGAAAAAGAAATGGCCTACTTGTCGCTACCGAGAAGGGATTTCTCATTTTGGAGATGATCACAAAGAAACTGATTTAACTCGATAATCTTTTTTGCTCTCCTTGGAGTCGCCTCTGAACTCGCTTCGTATCTTCCGCCGCCGGAAGAGTTTCGGGTCTGATATTGCGATCGGTAAGAATTTTTCGGACATCGGAATTATTTTGTACATGCTCGCGTGTCACTTGATGTTCATTATTTAGCTCCTGTTGCTGGATTTGAGCGTTCGTCACTTCTGTAGCAAAGTCCTTCGCTTTTATGCTTATTGTCGGCAGAAAATCCGCGAGTGGTCGATTCGATGGAATGGCCAGCTTGTCTTTCATGCCTTGCGTCGTAACACCTCCAAAAAATGCTTCGTCTCCTTTACTTCGTATTCGCCCAAAGCCTCTTTCATCGATACCACGTTCGTATATTAAATGCGAAAGTTCCCTTTCCGATGCCGTTAATTTTTCTCGCGCCTGGAGTCGCTCCCATTGAGCAATGCGCTCTTCGATGAGTTCCTGTTTTCTCGTCTGCACCGCGAAGTAGTTCATCGCAAACGCTATCTCTTCTTTTCGAGGATCACCATTTTGAGCGATGAGATAGCAGGCGTAGCGAGTGAGGCGAATATCGCTTATTTTTTTCTGGCTTCCTGAGCCAATGTCCACCATTTTGTTGACGTCAACAAAATGGTTTTCCGGCTTTTGTCCGGCATTTTTACATGCTAGCATAGCCTTTTCAATTACCATTTCAAAATTCCTCCATTCCTTATACCCTAACGGTTCCTGTAACTCGCGTGCCAGCCAATATTCCACCCCGTCATCCGTGTGTGCAAAATCTTCAAACTGCTTGTGCAAGCGAGAAATGATTTCTTTTTTCATAAGATTAAAAAATTAAGATTAGATTACCTCAATCATAGGTGAGTATTTACTCACCGTCAAGACAAAATAATCTTAACTCGGCTTTCCTAGGACAAGGATTATGTGGTGGGCCCGCCTGGGTTCGAACCAGGGACCAATCGGTTATGAGCCGACTGCTCTAACCACTGAGCTACGGGCCCGAAGAAAAATACCGTTCTCTTTGGACGGGGATATATTACCATGTGCTCATAATTCAGCAATGGAAGTAGGGATGGAGAGGCGCCTTACGCGAGGAGATTTCGATTGGCTTTCGTGTAGTGAGGGCGGATGATATTCGTGACGATGAGTTCCGGGCCAAAGACGGCGAGAGTGCGCACTCTTCCGTGGAAATCGGTGACGGTTTCTTTTGGATTTTCATGGAGAAACGGACGTTTCCCGAGTCCGAGACACACGGCTGAAGAGTCCATTACTTCTGTTGGTACGCCATTACTGCCTACCTGTGTTACCACTATAATATGGCGCTTTCCATTTTTCTTGTGAAAGGTCATCACATCGCCAATCTGACATGGAACGGAAAAGTGAGGCTCTTTCCCTACTCCTGGATACTCCACATTTTGTGTAAATACGGAGTAACTTTCTGGGTGACTTTTTACATAGCCTTCGAAGACCGTACAGCTCCTATTCTCTCCCGGCGCCCGCACACCCGCGCTTACGAGATAGTCCATGACCACATCGGTGCAGACTGCTGGCTCTCCGGTGAGGAGTTTTTCCCGCCTAAATGAGTCTCTCGCTCTTGATGCTTTTGATGGATCTCGATCCACCTTATAGGGCTCACCCGTTATATTATCCTGGACAGTTGTTCGGCCTCTATTTCTGAATTTTCCTTTTGCTGGTCCGTCGTTTCCCGATTCTGTCGTGTCATATGGACGATTTCGATTTGCCGCGTGAAAATGGTCGATCCGCTGAGTGACTTCCCTGAGCACATCTTTTTGATTTTCAAAGACGGCAGGACCGACTTCTCTTTCTTGCGGACGCTGCGGGAGAGTTGGTGAAGGGGCTTTGGAGGGGGCGGATACGGGGGCGAGAACAGGAACAGGCGCCTCCACCTTCGGTTTCGGTGTGGGTGTGGCTATTTCCGCTTTCACCGCTTCTCTCTTCTTTTTGCCTTCGACAGCTGCCTGAAGTTTTGAAGTATCGACGGAACGAAACTCGAGCGTCCTCGGATCCAAAAGTTCTCCGCCTTCAATGTGTGTTCTGATGTAGGTCAGCAGCGCAATATTTTGCTTGGCGGTTCGTGCGTATGTCTTATCTGCGTCGGTAATTTCCGAATTTTCCGCTTTTACCTTATCGAAGAATTTCTCCCAGATTCCGGCTCGTTTTTCTGCGGAGCTATTGATGCGGAGACCTTTCAGAAGATCGACGATACTGTAGTCGATCTTTTCGGCGACACGCTTTTCCCGTTCGTAGAGTTTTTCCGGTGTGAGTTTTTGTTTTTCCATAGGGATAATTTTGGCTTTTTGCTTCCTTCTATTATACCGTATTTTTGCCCCTTTTGCAATCGAGAGGTTTAGGCTAGAATGAGGCCCGATGAGCCAAGAAACACTCCAGCAAAAATTTGGGAATCGACAAGCGCAGATTGTCACCGGAAAGCCAAAAGTTGAACTTCTGGCCTATACGGGCACTCCGTTTGATATTGCGATGGCCACCGCACGGACGTGTTACGCACCGGAGCTTATTTATGCCAAGGACATTACGCCGGGGCAGCGCGAGCGCATCGGCGCGAGCATTTATGAAGCCGGTCATCACACCCCGTTTCAGCATCCGACCTTTGTATTTGGCCTCCAGAATATTTCGCGACATGTAGTGTGGAGTTTTTTTCGCGACCATCCGTACT
>CAYHPV010000011.1:0-15350 GCA_964358735.1 uncultured Candidatus Peribacteria bacterium
TCTCCCATAGATGGAGATTGTAGAGATTTTTACGGTTCTTGTAAAATGTATTTTCGGCTATAGGGTCGTATACGTATTCGTGATTTTGTCGCTTTTTTTGCCGTCGAAGTTGGTGACCCAGAAACTGATGGTATAGCTGGTCTTTGGAAGAAGTGTACCGAATCCAAGGCTATTTTTCATTTCTTTTTCGAAGTACTCTATTGAGTAGTTTCCTCCACTCAATGTTGCCTGAGGATTTGACGATGAGTCTATCTTGTAATGGTAGGTTTCGAGCGGGGTGCTGCCGGTGTAGCTTGGTGCCAACATACTTACCGTGAGGCTATCTTTCGTGATTGATGTTGCTGTGACCGTTGGTCGACCAGGATTTGCCGAAAGGCCCGCGACGGTGATGCTTTTTTTCTCACTGAGCTTTCCATTTTTGTTGCTGACCCAGAAGGTGAACGTGTACTGCGGCGATACCGTGTCGGTCAATTTTGGACTGAGAAGATATTTTGCGGTCCATGTTCCGACGATCTTGTTTCCCTCGATGTTTGTCGAGCCGCTTGTGGTGAAGCCATCATTTGGATCGGTAAATAATTGATGGATTGATTCTAGAGCACTGTCTCCCGTGTAGGTCGGAAGAGTGACCTCCAGTGATATCGATTTGTAGCCTTGAGTGAGCACCTTTACCGTTGGAGCTGCCGGTTCAAGAGGCGCAGCGGTCGTGATGGTTTTTACCTCGGAGGTGACACTCTCCTGGCCGTTTGAGTTTACGGCTCTGATGCGGAAGTGGTACATCGTTGATGCCTTGCTCGTGAAAAGAATTCCGCCATCGGTTTTTTCTTTTGTGTTGTAAAATTCTACCGCATAATCGACCGGTGTGTAGATCTGTTCGTTGCCGGTTTTATATTCCAGGACATAGGTGGTCAGTGATCCGGTACCGGTTTTTTCTGGTGCTCCAATTTTCAAGAGAATTGATGTTGGTGATTTTGCACTGATGGTTAGCGATGGGGGATTGAATAGTGATGCTGGCGGCTGCACTCCGCTTCCGCTCTCGCCTGGGACCTTTACCTCATCGAAACTTCCAACCTGCTGCTCAAGAATGAGCATCGCACGGAAAATATTGCTGCTGATTTCTCCACGAGTGATAAAAGATGCTGGTTTATAGAGTTGCATTCCAGTATCGACGATCTTCATCGCCTCGACCACAGCCATATACTGACCAAACCAGAGCTTGAGATTCACGTCTGTGTAGACGGATGTTTGCGACTCAGTATTGACGGCGGCTGGAATTCCCTGAGAGTGCACGAGCATTTTCATCGCCTCGACTTTGTTGATCTTTTTCTCTGGTCGGAAGTATCCATCCGGGTATCCGCTGACCCAGCTCTTTTCTTTGGCAAAACAGACATACGGCGCGAACCACTGTGTCTTTACATCGGGAAAACAGTTTTTGTAGGTGGTCTCGTTTGGCTTGGCATATCCTGCGCCACCGACGAGAATTTTCAAAAGTTCGGCACGGTTGATGCTGTTATTGGGCCTGAAGGTTCCGTCATCATATCCCTGAATGACATTTTTTGTCTTGAGGTACTCGATCGCGATCTCGTCTTTGTGACCGCTCGTGTCACTGAAGGTTGCGGCTGATGCGCTCAGAGCCGTGAGACCAGTTATCTGGATGATGAGCATACTGACGATGGCTGACGTGGTGATTTTATTCATGGGAAAGTAGATAAGGAGTTAGATAGATAAAGGAAGTGTTTTGTTCTTCAGTGGTAGTATACGCTTGTCTTTGCCTGATGGTTACATTTTCAAGCTGAATGTATGTTATTTTTTGAAATTTTAGCCTGGGAGTGGTACTATTTCTCCTGCTGCTCCCGGACGATTAGCTCAGCTGGTTAGAGCGTACGATTCACATTCGTAAGGTCACTGGTTCGAGCCCAGTATCGTCCACCACAGACACGCACCAGCGTGTCCTGCTCCCGTATTTTTTCCCTCTTTATTTTATTATTTTTATCTCTATGGCAAAAGGTATGAACGCTCAGAAGTCAGAAAAAAAAGCTCCAAAAATGAGCCTTAAAGAAAAGCGAAAAGCGAAGCAGGAGAAGGCTTTGAGAAATGGCTAATATCCCTTAATTCAAAAAAGATCATTCAAAAAACACCACTCCAATGACGAAGTGGTGTTTTTATAAATCTTATACTGAAAGCATCGATTATGCTTCTGAGTCGCCTTGCGCGCCTGCGTCAGCACTTACGCGCTGAACGTTGACCGCGTTTGGTCCTTTTGGTGATTCACCAACCTCAAAAGAGACGAAATCGCCCTCCTGAAGTTCGTCAAATGATACTCCGACGAGAGAGTTGCTGTGGAAGAAGAGATCTTTTTGAAGACCTTCACCCGTGATAAATCCGAAACCTTTATCGGTTTTTTTCTTGATTGTACCTGTCATAATAGAAAACAATAAAATAATGTGGTGCAGATGGTGATCTCGTTCGAGATACTCGACTCTTTCGTCCTCAATCCTCATGTGCCTGGGCACAGTAACAGGTTATACGAGGCTTGTCGACTCTTTCTTTAGTCTTATTTTGAAATGAGCTGATTTCTGTTATAGCCCACGCCAATGAATGTTATTGGCATGCTCAGGAGCTCTTCCAGCTTTATCACGTAGTTCTGTGCGTTCGTTGGGAGTTGGTCAAATGAGGTGCAGGTATCGAGTGGTTCGGTCCAGCCTGGCATCTCGATGTACTCTGATGGGTAGCCCGTGAGAATTTTGAGGGTTGGAACTCCGGTGAGCACGTCCAGCTTCGTAAGATTGATATGCGTCAGACCATTGAGCATAATGGCATATTTGGCCACGACCGTGTCCATCCAGCCGCAGCGTCGTGGCCGACCGGTAGTTGAGCCGTACTCTCCACCTTTGGTTCGGAGGTACTCTCCGGTTTCGTTGTCGAGTTCTGATGGGAAGGGCCCAGCACCGACACGGGTTGTGTAGGCCTTGAGGATTCCAATAATTGAGTCGATCTTTCGTGGTGGAATGCCGGTGCCGGTGATAATGCCTCCGATCGAGGCGTTCGATGAGGTGACGAATGGATAGGTTCCGTGGTCGATATCGAGCATGGTCGCGTTTGCCCCTTCGAGGAGAATTTTTTTACCGGTAGTAATTTGCGCGTGGAGCAGTGATACGGTATCCGTGATGAAGGGGAGTAGTTCTTCTCTTTGCTGTTTGAATGCTTCTAATTCCGCATCTGCGTCGTGTTCCAGTGTTGTATACATTTTTTGTACAAGAGCGAGGTTGCTGCGATAATGCGCTTCAAAAGCTTCCCAGTTGAGCAGTTCACCAAGACGCAGACCTATTCTATTGATCTTGTCAGAGTAGGCTGGTCCGATGCCTCGTCCCGTTGTTCCGATCTTTTTACCTCCTTTCATTTCTTCCTGGATGACGTCGATCTTCTTATGATAGTCACAGACGAGATGCGCACGATCTGATATGAAAAATCGGTTTTCGAGCGAGATGCCTTCATTTTTGAGGAGCTGAATTTCCTCAGCAAGTGACGGAAGGTTGATGACACATCCATTCCCCACGATCATTTTGGTATTGAGCTGCAGCGCTCCCGATGGAATTTGATGAAAGACGAACTTTTTCTCATTCACGTAAATCGTGTGGCCCGCATTAGCGCCACCCGTGGCTCGCACGATCCAGTCGTACTTTTCCGCGAGAATATCGACGAGTTTTCCTTTTCCTTCGTCACCCCACTGGGTTCCGATAATGGCGGTGATGTTGCCGAGGTTTGTCATATTTGTCATGCGGCTGCACTATAACGCATGCTGTTTTTCTTGTCATCTTTTTTGAAATTGATATTTTTTTTCGAGGTGCGTAGTATTGGGCCACTCGAATATTTCTTAATTCCACCCCATGATTCCGAACGATCAGATCCAAGCGCAGCTTCCGTTTTGTCTTGAGGAGACCGATTTTCCGGAGTTGGGGGAGAAGTATATTGGGAAGGTGAGGGATAATTATACGAAGGGGGAGAAGCGATATTTGATTTCGAGCGATCGTCTTTCTGCGTTTGACCGAGTGATTTGCACTATTCCATTCAAGGGTCAGGTGCTGACGCAGATGGCAAAATTTTGGTTCGAAGAGACGAAAGATATTATTGGAAATCATGTTCTTGAGTATCCGGATCCGCAGGTGTGTGTCGGTATTCAGTGTACGCCGCTGCCGATCGAGATGGTGGTTCGTGGCTACATTACGGGTGTGACGACCACGAGTGCGTGGTACAACTATGAGAAAGGAGTGCGAAATTTTTGTGGAAATATTCTTCCTGAAGGTTTGAAAAAAAATCAGAAGTTCGAGCAACCGATTCTTACTCCTTCCACGAAGGCTGAGCACGGTGATCACGATGAGTCGGTTTCACGAGAGGAGATCCTCAAGCGAACGACGTTGACGCCTGAGCAGTACGACTTCATTGCCGATGCTTCTATGAAGCTCTATCAGCGAGGTGTTGAGATTGCGGCCAAGCAGGGGATTATTCTCGTGGATACGAAATATGAATTTGGCGTCACGCCTTCAGGTGAGATCGTCTTGATCGATGAGATTCACACGCCGGACTCTTCACGCTTCTGGTTTGCGAATGAGTACGATCAGCGATTTGCGGCCGGCGAAGAGCAGAAAAAGATCGACAAAGAGTACCTTCGAGAGTGGCTGGCAGCTGCTGGCTTCCGTGGCGAGGGCGAGATTCCTGTGATTCCAGATGAGGTACGAGTCGAGACCGCTCGACGATATATTGAGGCCTTCGAGCTCATTACTGGTCAGCTATTTGAAGCTGAGGTGGGGAATGTAACCGAGCGGATTAAAAGAAATCTTGCGTTATTATAAAATTTGTTTTATAATACCATCCTTTCTTTTGACCCAAGTGCTTTATGGCAACTGACGTCCCTGAACCTGCTGTCTCCGAACCTCTCCATGTTCCTCTCACCGGCGAGGCTTTACAGGCCTACTATCTCAAAGGCGCTTCGAAACCTGAAGATGGATATTATCGTCTTTCGGGTGGCCAGGAGTCTTATCGTGTTCTTTGCGAGGCACTCGCTTCCAATCCTGAGTTCTATCATTTTCAGCTCCTGCGTGAACGAATTAGGCTTCCTCTCGAACGTCTTGGTACTGGTCGCATATCACGTGGAAAAATTCCTGCGTATTTGAGGCATTGTGCGACCGATATGGTCATGTGCGTGGTACGAGGTCGTGTGGATCGTGTGACGTCGATGGCGACTTTTGGACAAGACTCCGGATGTACACTTCCTCTTGAAACAACGATGCCCAATGGCTGCTAGTAGCAGCTTGATACCGTGGTGAGCTTGTGGCATGCTAGTGGCGCTTAGAAATTCCTTCTACTTACCCCTAATTTCCATCACCATGATTGTTCCCATTCTCCTCGGTTCGGCCAGCGACAAAGATCACGCACAGAAGATTGTCGATGAGCTGAATCTTTTTGGTATTCCTTCTGAAGTGATTGTGGCCTCTGCGCATAAGGTTCCGGAGAAGGTGATTGAGGTGATTGCGCGATTCAATAAAGAGACGGAGGTCGTCTACGTGACGGTTGCGGGAATGAGCAATGGTCTCTCTGGTGTGACGGCAGGTTCTGCTTACCATCCCGTCATTGCCTGTCCGCCATTTGCTGATCTGGCTGCCTATCAGGTCGATATTCACTCAACGATGAGAATGCCGAAGGATACGCCTGTTTTGACGGTTCTTTCTCCGGGGAATACGGCGATTTGTATTGCGCGAATGTTTGCTCTCTCTCATCCTGAGCTACGAGAAAAAGTTATCGCTCGTATTAAAGAAGTGAAGGCCTCGTTCTAATTTTTCTAATTTTATACATCCATGTCTCAACTCACTGCCCTCTCTCCGCTTGATGGTCGCTACGACGATAAAGTTTCCGAGCTTTCTGGATTTTTTTCAGAACTGGCCTTGCAGAAATATCGAATTCAGGTTGAAGTTGAGTGGCTGATTTTTCTCTGCAATGAGCTGAAACTGAGTGGTACCAAAAAACTCAGTGCGACTCAGATCAAGGCGATGCGTGGAGTGTATGAGAAATTTTCGGAGAAAGATGGGCAACAGATTAAAGACATTGAAAAAACCACGAATCACGATGTGAAGGCGGTGGAATATTTTCTTCGTGAAAAACTTGAGAAGAACGGCGTGAAGGGATATGAGTCATGGATTCATTTTGCCTGCACGAGTGAAGATATCAACAATCTCTCGTATGCGATGATGACTCGCGATGCCGTGCATGGGCCGATTCGAACTTGGTTCAATGAGCTCTTTGCTAGCCTAGAGGATTTTGCGCAGACGCACAAGAGTGTCTCGATGATGGGGCATACGCATGGTCAGCCAGCTAGCCCGACGACGGTTGGAAAAGAGGTGATGAATGTGGTGGCACGCCTGGAGCGTCAGACCGATTTGTTCGAAGATTCGATCGTCTTTCTTGGAAAAATTAATGGTGCTGTTGGAAACTATAATGCCCACGTCGTGGCATTTCCCGAGATTGATTGGGTGAAGGCTACGCAGAAATTTATTGCCGGAGTTGGTTTGACTCCCAATATGTACACGACGCAGATCGAGCCGCACGACTGGAATGCGGAGCTCTTTGATCTTATGCGACGGGTGAATGTTATTTTGACCGATTTTTCACGAGATATGTGGATGTACATCGGTATGGGCTACTTCAAACAGAAAGTGAAAAAAGGGGAGGTTGGTTCATCAACGATGCCACACAAGGTTAATCCGATTGACTTCGAAAATGCTGAAGGAAACTTTGGGCTTGCGAATGCGCTTTTTGGACATTTTAGTGAAAAGTTGCCTATCTCTCGTATGCAGCGCGATCTTACCGACTCGACGGTGATGCGAAATGTGGGTGTCGCGTTTGGGTATACGTTGATTGGATTCAAGAGCTTACTGAAGGGGATGAGTAAGGTTGAGGTGAATGCCGGCGTACTGGCTGATGATTTGGACAAGCACTGGGAAATTCTCGGTGAGCCCGTTCAGACGGTTTTGCGAAAATACGGTGTGAAAAATGCGTATGAGCTCCTGAAGGAGATGACTCGGGGTCGCGACTTTGGACGGGAGGATTATATAAAGTTTGTTGGGGGGTTGCCGATTCCAGCGAAGGAAAAAGCTCGACTTGAGAAACTTACCCCGGCGAGTTATGTCGGGTTGGCGGTGAAGTTGGTGTAGTTTTCCCTTGCGAGATTTCTTTTTATCCTGCAACAATACAGCAGAACTTTATTTGAACTCCTACTCTATATTTTTATGATTCTCTCCGACCGCGATATTCATGCTCGAATTCAGAAGGGCGATATTCAGGTGACGTGCCCGGAAAATGACTACCTTAAAAATGTGCATGCGTCTTCGATGGACATGCGACTGGGGCGGTTTTTCAAGATTTATAATCATAATGCCTTTGCCGTTCTGGATCCGATGAAACCTGAGTGTTTTGATGATGCGACGCGACTCGTAGAACTTCCAGAGGATGGACGGACTCCTTTTATTGTGCAGCCAGGCGAGTTTGTACTTGGGGTTACCTTAGAGAAAATCAAGATCGCGGATGATATTGTGGCTCGTGTCGAGGGGCGAAGTTCTCTTGGACGACTTGGAATTATTATTCACTCGACGGCCGGATTTGTGGATGCGGGTTTTGAGGGAACGATCACGCTTGAGATTACCAACATCAACCGAATGCCAGTGGCGCTCTACCCAGGTATGCGTGTCTGTCAGCTCGCGTTTGAGCTCATGACCTCGCCTGCGGATGTGCCGTATCACAAAAAGTCACACTCCAAGTATCAGGGACAGGTTCTTCCAGAAGAGAGCCGAATTCATACCGATCCTGAGTTCGTGAAGCACCGGTTGATTGCGTAAGGTTTTTACTCCTTATTATTTCTTCCTTGTCTCAGACCGAAGGAGTGCATATGCTTTTTCTGTACTTTCACGGAGACTCTGTGGAAAATTTCTTACCCACGTATCGAGACTTTGTAATTCATCCGGTGTTGATGGTCGCATCACTGATCCTGTTGGTGAGATAGCTTGATGTTCGCTGGTAATTGATTCTCCCGTGAATGCCATTGGTCTTTCAGTATGCGTTCCAATTTGCTTGTTTAATCCGAGGAAATCAGTGTTTGTTGTACCATGCTCTTCAAGTGCCCAACGTACCGCTTGTTGTCGGGCTGCCATATCTTCTTCCCATGTCATCGCTTTGGTAGTACTTGCGATTTGTGTCTCTGGTGGTATTTCTGGTTTTCCTAATCCTCCCTGAATCAGTGTGAAATGTGGTTTTCCATGAATGTGGACCAGGGGGTTGCTTCCTTCGCATGTATCGTCTTTACTGAGCTGTGCTGTTTCTGGAGGCATTTTTTAAGTATTTTTAAATATTATCGTATGAGTAGCCCGCGCATTTTACCTATTTTTTTTCTCTTGTCAATTTTCCGACCCTCTTTCGGTGCTTTTTTGTTGTATTGTAGCTTTGAAATGCGTATACTTTTCCTGTTTTTGACTCATATTTTCCTATGTTCAAGCCTGTCAATCCACGTCAGTCATTTCCGGAGTTGGAGCATGAGATGCTTGATTTCTGGGAGCAAAATAAGACCTTTCAGAAGTCGGTGGAGCAGCGAAAGGGACGGAAGAAATATGTTTTTTTTGATGGGCCGCCGTTTGCGAATGGGTTGCCACACTATGGACATATTCTTGCGAGTTCGCTGAAAGATGCGGTGACAAGGTACTGGACGATGAAGGGGTACTATGTGCCCCGTGAAAATGGCTGGGACTGCCACGGACTTCCGGTCGAGTATGAAATTGAAAAGGAGCTGAAGCTTGCTGGACGGAAAGAGATCGTAGATATGGGAGTTGAAAAATTTAATAATGCCTGCAGGGAGAGTGTTTTCAAATATACGAGTGAGTGGGAAAAACTCATCAAGCGATTGGGTCGTTGGGTGGATTTCGAAAATAGCTATGCCACGCTTGATAATTCGTACATGGAGTCGATCTGGTGGGTTTTCAAACAGATCTGGGATAAAAAAATGATCTATAAGGGCTACAAGGCCATGCATATCTGTCCGCGTTGCGAGACGCCGTTGTCGAATTTTGAGGTGACGCAGGGGTATAAGGATGTGACGGATTTGTCGGTCACGGCGATTTTCCCAATTAAGGAGGGCGCGTATGCCGGTTGCGAGATGCTGGCCTGGACGACGACGCCGTGGACCTTGCCTGGGAATATGTTTCTCGCGGTGAATCCTGATGTTGAGTATGTGGTCGTGAAGACTCCTGAAGGTCGACGATACATTTTGGCGAAGGCACGAGTCGCTCCGACTTTTAAAGATGCGCCGTATGAGATTGACGAAGAGGTGGATCTTGCGAAACTTGTTGGCTGTCACTATGAACCACTTTTTCCTTATTATCAGAGTCGAAAGGATGACAATTATCGCGTGGTTGAGGCGGAGTTCGTCACGATTGAGGATGGTGTGGGTGTGGTACATATCGCGCCTGCTTTTGGTGAGGATGATATGCAGGTTGGAAAGCGTGAGGGGGTCGAGTTTATTCATCATGTTGGGATGGATGGGACGTTTGCACCTGAGGTAACGGATTTTGCGGGGAAGTTTGTGAAGGGGCAGGATGGAAATGTGAAGGATTTTCTCGAGAAGGACGGACGTATTTTTTCTCATGAGAATATTCGTCATAGCTATCCACACTGCTGGCGTTGTGATACGCCGCTCTTGAATTTCGTGACGGGTTCTTGGTTTATCCGGGTGACCGATATTAAGGAGCACCTCATTCAGAATAATGCGAAAATCAAGTGGCAGCCCCCTCACATTCAGGAAGGTCGCTTTGGGAAATGGCTTGAGGGTGCGCGAGATTGGGCAATTTCGAGAAATCGGTTTTGGGGATGTCCGATGCCGGTCTGGGAGTGTGCGTGTGGCGAAACCCTATGTATTGGTTCGACAGAGGAGCTCAAGAAACTGTCCGGTGGAAACGTCCCGATGCGAGGGGATGAACTTGATCTGCATAAGCCTTACATCGATGACATCCGAATTCCCTGCGCTCAGTGCGGTAAGCAAATGCAGCGAATTCCCGATGTGCTCGACTGCTGGTTTGAGAGTGGTTCGATGCCGTACGCGCAGCTCCACTATCCATTTGAAAATAAAAAAGAGTTTGATGATAACTTCCCGGCGGATTTTATTGCCGAGGGACTTGATCAGACTCGTGGCTGGTTCTATACGTTGCATGTTATTTCCACGATTCTTTTTAATAAACCTGCCTTTAGCAATGTCATCGTGAATGGCATTCTCCTCGCAGCTGATGGAGAAAAGCTCTCAAAGCGGAAAAAAAATTATCCTGATCCTACGGCGCTTTTTGAGAGTAAGGGAGTGGATAGTGTTCGACTTTTTCTCTATACTTCGCCAGCAACGCTCGCTGATGATGTGCGATTTTCCGAGCGAAATGTTGATGAAATGGTCAAGCAGTTCACGCTCACGATCTGGAACGTGCACTCATTTTTTATGACGTATGCGGCGCTCGACAAGTGGACCCCTGCTAAAGATTCCGAAAAATTCAGACCAACCCATACTCTCGATCAGTGGATGCTCTCCGAGCTCAACACCCTCGTGCAGACGCTGACCGACTCGATGGACTCGTATAATCTCATGGCCGCAACTCGACCGCTTATTACCTTCGCTGATGATCTTTCGAACTGGTATGTCCGACGTTCACGACGACGTTTCTGGAAGTCGGAGTCTGATGAAGATAAAAATAGTGCCTATCAGACCTTGTATACGGTACTCCATACTTTGTCTCATTTGATGGCGCCGTTTATGCCGTTTTTGTCAGATAGCATCTACCGTGGACTGACCCAGTGGCAGCCTGATAGACCAGAGTCGGTGCATCTCTGTGACTGGCCCGCCTTGAATAAATCTCTCATCAAGCCACTTCTCAACACGGAAATGCATATCGTCCGACAAATCGTCAATCTCGGACACTCCGCCCGTGCGGCTGCGAATATCAAAGTTCGACAGCCACTTGCGAGCGTGCAGGTGGCATGCCCGGACTCCGTCACGGAGGACGTGATCTCGAAGTATCGAGATGTTATCTTAGAGGAGCTCAATGTAAAATCGATCTCCTATGTCACGAGTGTTGGAGATAGTGTCACCATCATGTACACCCCGAAATCAAAGATGCTCGGTCCGAAGTATGGGAAAGACGTGCAACAGATTATTCAGATGGTGAAGTCTGGAAATGTCGAGCCGCTCAGCGATGGAACCTACAAAGTAGGGGATTACGCCTTGACGAGCGAGGAGCTCGAGATTGGATACAAAGGGAACCCAGGTACCGGTGTTGCGAGTGAAAATGGCTATACGATTATTCTGGATACGAATCTTACGCAGGATCTGATCGATGAAGGAATTTCCAGAGATGTTATTCGCAGTATTCAGGATATGCGTAAAGAGGCAAAATATCAGGTCAGTGATCGGGTTCGGGTTCGTCTTATTTCTGACAATACCGAGATGCTCGATGCGATTCTCAAACTCTCTGATTCTATTAAAAAAGAGACCTTAGCCGATGAATTAATTTTTCATGGAGATCTTCTTGATCCTGATTATACCTATGAAGATCTCGATCTTGGCATTACATTTACTATAAAAAAATAACCTTTATGGGTCGCTCCCTCCTCCTCAGACTTGGTCTCAATATCGCTACCCTCTGGCTGCTCATCTATCTCATGCCGAGCATTACGTATACGGGGGGCGTGAAATTTTTTATCATTGCGGGTATCTACCTCACGATCTTAAATCTTTTTCTCAAGCCGCTTCTCAAAATTCTTGCCTTTCCGTTTGTGATCCTCACGGCGGGACTTTTCATGATTCTTATCAATGCTTTTTTGCTTTGGCTGCTCACCTATTTTCTGGAGGTTTCCAAGTTTGAGGGTGTTGCTCTTGCCATTCCGACGAAAGGGAGTTATCTTGTAGCGGGCCTCCTTTTTGGTCTCCTTAACTGGGTTCTCAACACTATTTTCCGTAAATAATTCTCTATGCACACATTTTTCAAATATTTTCAGCTTATTCTCTCCCTTCTTCTTATTTTGCTTATTCTCGCCCAGGAGCGTGCGAGTGGCCTCAGCCTGAGTCTTGGCGGTATGGGTCATGTCTACCATAGCAAGCGCGGTGCCGAGAAAGTCATTGCTACGGCTACGGTTATCATTGTCATTCTTTTTGTTGGCTGTTCGGTCGCGCTTCTCTTCGTTTAGTCACCTCCTCATTCTATGTTAAGGGATTTTTTTCGTACCCTGCGTTCGTATACTCTTTTTGAGGCGGTTGCTTCTCTTCTCCTGATTGTCATTTTTTTCTGGAGTTTCTCTCAGATACTTGGCGGAGGTTCTTCTGCCGATGATACCTATACTGAGGGTGCTGTTGGGAAGATTCTTGTCCTCAATCCTCTCTACGCCAACTTCAACGAGGTTGATCGGGATATCACACAGCTCATTTTTTCTGGACTGATGCGATATGATAGTCGTCAGGGTGCTATGGTTGATGATCTTGCGAAAGTTACCATGAGCGAAGATCAGATGCTCTATACCTTTGTGATCAAACCGGGGGTGACCTTTCACACTGGAAAAACCCTTACGGCCGATGATGTGTATTTCACCTACCATGACATTATCCAGTCGGAGGAGTTTTCCAACTCCGTTCTTCGTGCGAATTTTTCCGGAGTTGCTATTACCAAAAAAGATGCAAAAACCGTTCAGTTTCAACTCGATCAGCCAAACTCTTTTTTCATCACGAATTTGAGTGTTGGGATTCTTTCACGCGATTACTATGGAGATATTCCGGTGGGAGATTTACTCCTTGATGAGATTAATAAAAAGCCGGTTGGAAGTGGTCCTTATCGAGTGAATGATGAGTATGTGGCTAGTAGTCGCGGAGAAGGAAAGCTCTCGCTCATTCGATATGATGATTTTTATGGTGGGTTGCCGGTGCTGAAGCATCTTGTGTTCCGAACGTACTCCTCGGTTGATCGACTGATTTCTTCGAGTTCCGAGTTTGATGCGGTTGGAAAAATTTCCGGTGATGGAGCCAAGCGTCTTGCGGATGAGGGCTTTGCGATTCACCCCTACCAGCTCCCTCAGTTCAAGGCCGCTTTCTTTAATACCAGTCGGCCATTTATCAAGGAGCGAAGTGTGCGACTTGCTCTTTTGAAGTCGGTCCAGAAAGATGAACTCTTGAAACAACTTCCCGATACGACTCCGGTTGATACGCCTTTCATGGAGCTGGCGCAGGATCAGTGGGTCAATAAGCCTGATGTCAAGGAGGCGCAGGGCGCCCTCTTTGATGCCGGATATCGCTATCCAGATCCAAAAAATCCTGGAATTCGCGCGAAAAAGGGTGTGCCTTTACGCCTCACGCTCGTCTATTTTGAAAAGAGTGACGCTGGAAAAACCGTCAGTGAAGACTCCCTGACGGCTCAGTTTCTCAAAAATTCGTGGGATGCGATTGGTATTGGTCTGGATATCAAGGTCTATCCGCCTGACCAACGAAGTGAGATGGTGAGTAAGCGGGATTACGATATTTTATTGGCGGGAGAAAGCCTTGGGTACGATCTTGATACCTATTTTTTCTGGCACTCGACGCAGGCAACCGAACTGGGCTCCAATCTCTCGAATTATCGTAACTTCTCGGCTGATGCTTTGATTGAAGATATTCGACGCTATTTCGATGAGGCGCGGAAATCCAAGCGGCTCACTCAGCTCGCTGGTATTGTGCAGGGCGATATCCCTGCCCTTTTTCTCTATCGACCGGTCTATTACTACGCCTCTCAGGGTCGGTTTGATGGTTACGCCCTTGATAAACTTGCCTTTCCAGCTGACCGATTTTTCAATATTCAGCTTTGGAAGCCGGTGAAGTAGGGGAGTGCATTTTTGCTTTACAAGCTTGTGGTTTTTGTATAGATTCTTCTTCGTACTCTTACCGTTTTATATACGATTATGAAAGTTGTCTTTTCTAAGCCAGTTCCGAAGGTTGCTCGACGTGGAGATGTGAAGAATGTCGCCGATGGGTATTTCCGCAATTTTTTGTATCCACGTGGTCTTGCCGTCATCGCTACGGTTGGTCGAATTAAGGAGGCTGAGGTTCGAAGGCAGCGTGCCGGAATTCATGTCGAAGAGATTCGCAAAAATGCTTCCAAGATTTCTGAGAAACTTATGAGTGGAGTTGTGACGGTTCCCGGAAAGGCTACTCCAAAGGGAAAACTCTATGCTGCTATTTCAACTGATGCGATTTTGAAGGCGGTTGATGAGCAGCTCGGCCTTAAGCTTGCGGAAAGTATGATTTTGACTCATGAGCCTGTCAAGAGTGTGGGAAAATTCTCCATTCCGCTTCAGCTCTCCGAAGAGGTTACTTCTCATATCTCTCTCGAAGTTACTGCTTCAAAGAAGTAATATGGAGGAGTTTTTGATGAAGTCCGTGAAGTCTGCTGGGCGCATTTTGGCTCTTGATTATGGGGATAAGCGAATTGGAGTTGCCGTCACGGATCCCGCGCGCACCATGGTTTTTCCGCGTTCTTTTTTTGTGAATACCGGCTGGGAGTCGGTTTTTTTGCTGTTGCGGGATTTTTGTCGGGAGGAGGGGGTTGGACAGATTGTTCTGGGGTGTCCCTATGATGATGCGCATGTGGAAAATGCTCAGACCGAGAAAGTGAGGAAGTTTGGTGCGGGGCTTGGTGAGGTTTGTGGGTTGCCTGTTGACTATGAGGATGAAAAATACACGACGGCCGAGGCCGAGGCGCTGCTTTCCTCGAGTGGCGAGATGAGTTTTCGGGAAAAAAAAGAGGCGCGTGATAGTGTCGCGGCGATGCTTATTTTGCAGTCTTACCTCAAGAGGGTATAATCCTTGCTGTTATGGCTCTTACTATTATTTTCTGGATCGTCGGCGTCTACGGAACCTTTGTTCTCCTGGTTCTCCTCTTGAACTGGTTTATCCGATTCCAGCAGTATCGGGTTCGCCGGAAACAGAAGTGGGTCATGCTCTCGGTTCGTGTTCCTAAGGAAAATGAGCTTGGTCCTATCGCGGCCGAACAGATTCTGACGACCTTTCACAGTATTAATCATGAGGTGAGTTTTTGGGATATGCTCATGGGTGAGATGCCGGAACAGATCAGTCTGGAAATTGCCAATATTCGCAATGTGATGAGCTTTTATGTGGTGTGCCCTCGTCAACTTCGTAACCTCGTCGAGGGACAGATCTATGCGCAGTATCCGGGTGTGGAGATCGAACTCGTTGAGGATTATAGTGATCCGCGGTATGCCAAGGCGAAGGGTCGCTTGCTCGACCAGACGACCTATGCGTC
>CAYHPV010000012.1:0-14510 GCA_964358735.1 uncultured Candidatus Peribacteria bacterium
TCGATATGGCGCTCGCCTGGAACGAGCGAATCAAGGGTGGTGAAATACTTGGAACCGGTTTTTATAACGACTGGATCACCATCACCAACGATGTAACACCTGGTCGCTGCGCCTTTAATAATTTTGCGAAAGGTACGACCATCCGAATTCCCGTAGCCCACGGCGAAGGTCGCTACACGACACAAATTCCGGAACTGCTCGAAACGATGATCGCGCAGGAGCAAACCGTATTCCGCTACTCCGATGGAGAAGGAAATTTCATCAATGAGTTTCCAGTCAATCCAAATAACGCGGCCTACAACCTCGCCGGCGTCTGTAACCTCGAAGGAAATATCATGGCCCTCATGCCACACCCAGAGCGAACCCCTGTTGGTGATCCAATTTTTGACTCCATGCGAAGATACATTGAAGATAAAAAAACATTTGCGATGAAAACTGGCCTCACGAAAAAAGAAACAGCATGGAAGGAAAAAACGGTGGAGGCTTATAAAGAAAAACCGGACTATACATTTTTGATTTCTCTGATCATCACCGATAACGAAGAGCGAACCATCGAACAGGCCTTTCGTCAGGTTGGATTTGAGGATATAGAGTTAAAAAAATCGATCTACATCGGAATCAATCTCGAAAAAACTCCAGCCGGAATAGATGTCGAAAAATCACTCCTGGAAACAATTATTCGAAGTAATGAAATCATGAACGCGAACAAAGAAATGGTAAAAATTATGACGAAAGACGGACGCCTATTCACCTACGATAATGCAAAAGGAGTTATTCCTTATTCGGGTGAAAATATGAATAACGGAACCAATCTCCTTGTTCTCGATCCTGACAACTACACCGGAAAAAGCATCGCCGGCTCACTGAAAAAAAGATACCCGGATCTCGGAGTAATATCTATTCAGCGAGGAACCAACTGGAATATCAGGAGCAGTAAGCCACTTGAAGAAGTTATTGATGTACACCTTTTGCACAATCCCCACTCAGCAGAAATTTTTTCACGAATATAACTCTCCCTTCTTTATGTGTGGAATTTTTGGATATTTTGGACCAAAGAAAAATGCGACCGATATGGTGGTAGAGGGTTTGAAAAAGCTTGAGTATCGCGGATACGACTCATGGGGCATCGCATACAAAACAACCGGCGACATCGTCATTCACAAGCAAGTTGGAAAAATCGGAGAGGCGCAAATCGCGCTTGGAGAGCTCGAGGATGCGCCGGAGCAAATCGCCATCGGCCACTCACGCTGGGCCACGCACGGAGGCGTCACGCAGGAAAACGCGCATCCACACTTTAGTGAACACCGCGATGTCGTCCTCGCACACAATGGAATTTTCGAAAACTACGCCGAGCTGAAAGAAGAGCTCTTGAAAAAAGGCCATACTTTTACTTCAGAGACGGACTCAGAGGTGTTGGTACATTTGATTGAAGATGAGATGGAGAAGACTGATTTTGAAACCGCCACAAAGCATGCACTTTCGCTGGTAGAAGGCCGATACGCCACACTCATTATCTGCAAAAAAGAAAACAAAATCATCGCGGCTCGCCGAGGCTCGCCGCTCATTGTCGGCCTCAACCCTGACACCCATGAATATTTCATCGCCTCCGATATTCCCGCATTCCTCAAATATACAAAACAAGTCCAGTACCTCGACGACAATGAAATGCTCGTCATCGACAAAAAAGGTGGAACTTACACCAATCTCGAAACCAATGAAGAAATAAAAAAACGAACGATAGAAATCAACTGGACGGAAGAAGCCGCAGAAAAAGGTGACTATGCGCACTTCATGATGAAAGAAATCATGGAGCAAAAAGATACACTCTACCGCGCCATCAATCAGGACACCGAACTCATCGAAGGCGTAGCAGACGCGATAAAAAACGCCTTTGGAACGTACCTTATCGGCTGCGGAACCGCCGGAAAAGTTTGCATGGCGGCCGAGTATATGTTTTCTTCCATCGCCAAAAAACATATCAATACCGCCTTCGGATCGGAGTTTCCAAATCACCAGCACTTTCTCACTGATCGATCACTTATCATCGCCGTCTCGCAATCAGGCGAAACCGCCGACACCCTCGAGGCGCTCGAAATAGCGAAGAAAAAAGGTGCGAAGATTATCACCATCGTGAATGTGGAAACATCCACCATGGCACGCATATCCGATATCGTTCTTCCAATAAAAGCAGGGCCGGAAAAAGCGGTAGCATCGACAAAAGCGACGACATCGCAACTCGCAATTCTCTTGCTTCTCGCCCACGCTCTCGCGGGAAAACTCCAGGAAGGCAAAGCTCTCCTCATCAACACTGCAGCCCAAATCAATGATATGCTCAATCCAAGATATGAAGATCATATCCGAGAACTCGCAGAAAAACTCCAGCATAGCGAGAGCATGTACATTATCGGCCGCGCCAGTAACTACCCAATGGCACTCGAGTGCGCGATTAAACTCCAAGAAGTTTCCTACATTCACGCCGAAGGTTTCGCCGGTGGTGAGCTCAAACACGGCCCCATCGCGCTTATCACGGAAGGTACTCCATGTATCGCCCTCATCGCCAATGACGAGACGAAAAAATCGATGCTCTCAAATGCGAAAGAAATCCAAGCTCGCGGCGGATATATTATCGGCATCGCCCCGGAACGTGACCCGGTTTTTGACTACTGGATACGTGTCCCCGATGTGGGTGTCGCCTCCCCTATCGTGAATATCATTCCGGTCCAGATCCTCGCCTATCACCTGGCATTGCTTCGGAGCAATAACCCCGACATGCCGAGGAATCTGGCGAAGAGTGTGACGGTGAAGTAGGATGACAACATCTTTACATCGTATTCCGTGGATGGCTCCAAATCTTACGAAATTCTGGAGAATTATCTCCAAACGGCCAACCATCGCCGTGTACAAAAATCATAGGAACAGATCCATCCTGATCTCCAGAAATAAGAACATACACCATAGGATGAGCATAGTTCGCCAATAAAAAGGGGTCAATACAGATAACCCAAGTATTTCGAAATGGCAACGGACTAGCTGGTTTGCGATGAATATTACGGAGCATGGCACCTTGACCACCGCCAAAGGGAACATTGGAAACCTGAACAAAACTCCAATCATCACGGTCACCCATGGGACGTTTAATAGTATCTTTCACTAAAGATAATGCGCGAACCAAAAGATCAAAACACTCCTTGCCTTTCTCCGGGATATCCAGCGGAAAAGGTCGAAGAGTATCAAAGGAGCGATCCACTTTTAAAACATGATTAATAGCAGCCTTGAAAGCTTGAAAAACTTGCGCTTCTCGCTCTTCAGGAGCATCAGTGCCAAGTGGTTGTTTATTCATATATTTTAATATAACGATAAAAATAAGAGGAAAATATAGTATAATTTAACGAACATGTCAACAAAATCTCAGCTTCTGTCCGGACAGGAATTAACATTAAAATATAAAAAAAATATTTAACAAGATTAGCCGCTCCAAAATAAAGCTAAATTATGATACACTAAGGACGAAAACAAAAAACCATCAGCTTTATAAAATGCCCCACAAAAACACAAAAATTGTCTGCACCCTCGGACCAGCATCGAGCGACCCGAAGACACTCGAAAAAATGATTCGGGCGGGTATGAACGTGGCTCGACTCAATTTTTCACATGGAACCTATTCGGAGTTCGCAAAAATGATCAAAACGATTCGGGCACTGAGCAAAAAACTCAACACACCGATCGCGATCTTGCAGGATCTCCAGGGTCCAAAAATAAGAATCGGAGAGGTGCCGAAAGAAGGCATTGCGATAAAAAAAGGTGAGGTCATCATTCTCTCGACCGCAGATAAAACTTACAAAAAAGTACACGGAATTTCTCTATTCCCTGTTCAATTCAAGCACCTCCACAAAGACGTCGGCCCGAAAGACACCATTCTGATCGACGATGGACTCATGGAACTCACCGTCAAAAAAGTGAGCAGACGAGCTATATACTGCGAAGCAGCAACTGACGGCACCATCAAATCCCACAAAGGTATCAACGTCCCAACGGCTTCCCTCTCGGCCGATCCACTCACACCGAAGGATCTCAAAGATCTCGCATTCGGTATCAAGCACGACGTCGACTACGTAGCGCTCTCATTTGTGCGACAAGCCAGCGATATCACCAGGCTCAAAAAAATCCTCGCATCAAAAAAATGCGCCGCGAAAGTCATGGCAAAAATCGAGCGGCATGAGGCAGTCAAGAATCTCGAAGAAATCGTCGAAGCATCCGATGCGATTATGGTCGCCCGTGGCGATCTCGGGATTGAAATTCCAGCAGAAAATGTGCCAATTGTGCAAAAACGAACCATTCTTCTGGCAAACACCTACGGAAAACCGGTCATCACGGCAACTCACATGCTCAACTCGATGATCGAGAATCCCAGAGCAACGCGAGCGGAGATTTCTGATGCAGCCAACGCCGTCTTTGACCATTCCGATGCTCTCATGCTTTCAAATGAGACAGCCGTCGGAAAGTATCCGCTCGAAGCGGTGGAAACGCTCGCCAGAGTGGCTCGCGTCACGGAAGAGAATGTCCAAAAATACGAACAACTCCTCCCATTTAAAACACGAAATATCGATACAGGCATTAGTAAAGCAACCTGTTTGAACGCCGTAAAACTTGCTCTCGATATCAATGCCGACGCAATCGTCGCCGTGACCCAATCGGGATTCACCGCACAAAATATCGCAAAACACCGTATATACAAGCCAATTATTACGATTACAAATTCAAAAAAAGTAAGAAATCAACTCTCGCTCGTCTGGGGACTCAATGACATTTTCATCAAAAAAATAAATTCAAAAAACTCAATTCTCAAAATAACCAAATCTCTGAAAAAAGAGGGAATTATCAAAGAAGGTCAGGAAATTGTGACCGTGATTAATGCGAGCAAAACGGAAAAACGTATCTCGACAACGATCGCCTAAAGGGCCAATCTCCGATTTGCTGAAAAAATATTTTTTGCGTATACTTCAAGCGACTAAAACCTCACTTGTATGCGCATTCTTGGAATAGATCCGGGTACGGCCCTCACTGGCTACGCCATTCTTGACTCGAACAATGGTCAACTCCGAGTGCGTGATCTTGGCTGCATCACAACAAAAAAGGGAACATCACAGTCAGAGAAATTGGAGGAAATCTCTACAAATCTCTGTGAGCTTATTGAAATCTGGCATCCGGAGCAGGCAGCGGTCGAAAAGCTCTTCTTTTCGCAAAATGTGACCACCGCGGTCACCGTCGCGCAGGCACGTGGGGTGATTTTACAAACACTTCAAGCCAGTCACGTCCCACACAGTGAATACCTCCCAAAAGAGGTAAAGGCAACCGTATGTGGAGATGGCTCCGCCGATAAAAAAGCGATTCAAAAAATGGTTCAGATGCTTTGTAATCTCGAGTCGCTACCTGAAATAGACGACGCCGCAGATGCGCTTGCTGTAGCCATTTGTCACGCACAACAGCTTCCACTCAAACGCTTAGCCCTGATGCAATAATGAAAAAACTCATTCCCCCGCTCGCGGCTCTCGCCACCACGCTTCTGATAATTTCAGTGCTCTTTGCAAGCGGCATCATTGAGATGAATAATGGAGCTGGAGTAAAAAAAATCGACCTCAAGGGAATCTCAACAAAAATATCAGCGCAGGAGTCGGCAAGTTCATTGACCTTTAAAGAGCGAATGGAAAAAGGAAATGAGTACGCAAAAAAGAACATGATATCACTCGCATTCAATGAGTATATTGCGGCAAATCAAATCGAGCCACAGCAGCCGGAGCCATACATAAAAATCGGCAAACTCCTCTTCGAAAAACAGGATTATCCTCGCGCGCTTGAGATTTTTCAGCAGCTCCTGATAAAAGATCCGGACAATCTCGACGCAAATATCTACCTCGTTCGCACCTTTATGATGCAACGAAAACATGACAAAGCGAGAGAAATCCTCGTGACCATACCGGGAGAAAGTCAGCAAAAAACGTACTTCGAAGGTCTTCTGGCGACCTATTTTGGTGAGTATGAAAAAGCGAAATCAGCGTTCAGCGTTACCATCACCATGAACACCGACGCATCAATCAGCGAAAAGGCAAAAAAAATGCTGGCGGCATTTGAGGAGTTTACGCTCAATCAGGGAAGTCAGGAAATTTTTCTGAAGACGCTGCTCGCAAAAAGTCTCAATCAGGTCGGCGAGTACACAACCTCCATCGCAATGCTCTTCAACGTCGTCAAAGAAAAAAAAGATTATCGGGATGCGTTGATACTACTCGGATACGCGTATCTGAATATGCATGATAAGAAGAATGCCATAGACGCGCTTGAAGAAGCCAAAAAACTCGATTCAAATAAATCAGAAACGCTCTTTTTCCTTGGATTGGCCTATCACGAAAATAATCAAAAAGAACTCGCGGCACAGCTCATCGAGCAGGCTATTCAAAAAGGATTTGAACCAAAAATCCAGGCGAAACAAAAACTTGCAGAAATTTATTTGGAAATGAAGGCCTACGAAAATGCCGCAAAAAATTATGAGAGTGTCATCGCACTCAACGACAGCGATGTAAACTACTACATCAGGCCAATGTGGATCTATATCGATCAACTCAACCAGCCGGAAAAAGCGCTGAAACTTGCGGAAAAAGCAGCGGAAAAAAATCCAGACTCCGCCATGGCCCAGAATCTTCTCGGCTGGGGATATATCGCCGCAGGTGAACATATCAAAGCCCGCGACGCCCTGGCAAAAGCACTCGAAAAAGATCCGACGCTCTCTGCCGCCTACCTGAATCTTGGAAAACTCTATGAACGGCTTTCTCAAAAAGACACGGCAAAAGAGTACTATCGGACCGCCTATAAACTGGGTGAAGGAACCTCCGTCGGCGACGCGGCAGCGAATTCATACAATAAACTCACCGGAACAAGCATTATTGCGCCTCCACCCGATCCGCTCAAGTTTATCAATCAGTCAACACAGGCCAATACGCTACAATCAGCACCGCAACCAGTCGCACAGCAAATACCTCAACAAATAGAAACACCAAGCTATGCCCCAACGGTCACACCCGACTCCCCCGGCCAAAACATGCCAACATTCACGCTTCCGCCATTAACGACCGCACCATAACAAGCACCGCACTATGAACATATTTTTCACCATTCTTGTTTTCTACGCAGGCAGCTGCATCGGAAGTTTTTTGAGCGTCCTCATCCATCGAATTAGGAGCAATAAGCCAGGAATCATTTTCGGTCGCTCAGGTTGTCCGAGCTGCAGTAAGCCACTCATGGCACTTGATTTGATACCGATCATAAGTTATCTCACGCTCCAGGGTCGATGTCGTTACTGCAAAAAGGCAATCTCGCCACACTATTTTTTCATCGAAATTGTAACCGGCATAACCTTTGCCGCACTCTATCTTAATTTTCCATTCATCATCTTCAGTTCACAGGCGCCATTCAGCGAAATGAGTACGATCCTCATGCAAGAATATATCAAATATGGACTTCTTTCAGTCACCCTGCTCGCCATTTTTTTCTACGATCTCCTCTACAAAGAAATTCCGGATATCTTTTCGTACACCGGAATTGCCATCGCCGTCATAGGAAATATATTCACCGGCACGCCAACGCTCTATGAATTCGCCGTAGGTGGAGCGGCTGGAGCCGTATTTTTCCTCACGCAACTCGTCATCTCGCGCGGAACATGGATCGGAAGCGGTGACGTCATTCTCGGCATGCTCATGGGAATCACACTTGGATGGAAACACCTCATTATCGCCCTTTTCATCTCGTACCTGATAGGAACCATCATAAGCATTTGGCTTCTCGCTGCAAAAAAAGCGACCAGAAAAACACAAATCCCCTTTGCACCATTTCTGGTTACCGGTACAATCCTGACGATTCTTTTTGGAGACACCATTCTCAGCTGGTATCTCAGCAGCATGCTTACCGCTTAACACAGCTCAAGTGACTCAAGAAAATGTTCTTCTCGTGATTCTCGACGGATTTGGCGAGGGTAAAGATTATGAAGGCAATGCCATTACACGGGCAAATACGCCAAATATTCAGAGGATAAGAAATACCTATCCGATATCTTTTTTAAAGGCCCACGGAAACGCGGTCGGTCTTCCGGAAATTGCCCAAGGAAACTCCGAAGTTGGCCACTTCACGATGGGTGCCGGATGCACCAGGTTTCAGTCTCTCGAAGAGATCAATCGGGCAATTGCAAACAAAACATTTTTTCAAAAAAAACCTCTCCTCGATGCCTGCCAGCACGTAAAAAAAACGCCGGGCGCGGCCCTCCATCTTCTCGGCATGATTTCTGATGAAGGGGTCCACGCGCACACAGACCACCTCTTTGCGCTCCTCGAGCTGGCCAAAGAACAGGGCATCGAAAAAACCTACATCCACGCGATCACCGATGGTCGTGATGTTCCCGAACGAAGTGCAGAAAAATATGTTCGCATGCTTCAGGAAAAAATTCAGGAGCTTGAAATGGCTCCAACTCAAGGTTCAGCAACACAAGCGATCATCGCCACCATCTGCGGACGGTACTATACGATGGACCGTGACAATAACTGGGATCGCACCGAAAAAGCGTACAGCCTAATAGTAAGCGGCGAAGGCATTGAGGAAAATAATCCAGTACAGGCCATACAAAACGCCTACGCGCGCGACATTAAAACCGACTACTACATCGAACCAATCATTCTCGACAAAAATAGTACCATCAAAGACACCGACGCCGTGATTTTCTTCAACTTCCGAACCGATCGTACCCGACAGCTCACCCACTGTTTCACGCAGGAAAAAGAAATTGGATTCACGCGCAAAAAAATAGTGCATCCATTGTTCGTCTGCATGGGACCATACTCGGACAAAGCATCCGTCGTTTTTCCTATTATGCCAGTCGTCAACAACTTCGGATCCACTCTCTCAGGGCACCATATTTCGCAGCTCCGCATGGCCGAAACGGAAAAATTTGCTCACGTCACCTATTTTTTCAACAGTCAGATCGAAAAGCCAAGTCCCCAGGAGGATCGCATCATGATCGACTCAAAAAAAGCCACATCCTTTGCGGAAATTCCGGAGATGAGCGCACGAGAAATCACCGACCGCCTCACGCAAGAAATGTCCTCGCAAAAATATCCCATGGTGATCGTAAACTTCGCCAACGCCGATCTCGTGGGCCACTCAGGAAATTTCAACGCAACCGTCAAGGCCATCGAAGTACTCGACGAGTGTCTCGGACGCATCGAAAAAGCTTCTCTTGCAAATAATTATCACACCTTCATCACGGGCGACCACGGCAACGCGGAGTACATGATCTACGACGAAGGTCCGGAAAAAGGCCAGCAATGTCCATCTCACACGCGAAATCCCGTTCCGCTTATGTTGATTTCAGAAAAATACAAAACCGCCAAACTCGCAAACGGCGAACTGAAAGACCTCGCACCGACGATACTCGCCATGCTCAATATTCCAAAACCAGGAGAAATGACGGGTACCAATTTACTTACGCCATAAATGAAACTCTACTTCATCCGACACGGACAGACAGACTACAATATTGAAGAACGAATTCAGGGACGACTCGAGCGTGAACTCAACGCGCAGGGAAAAATCCAGGCGGCAGAAGCGATAAAAACACTCCCGAAAAATATTCATCGAATTATTTCATCTCCAAAAGTTCGCGCAAAACAGACCGCAGAAATTATCAACGCCACCATCCAGGCTCCTCTGGAAATATGGGAAGCGTTCAATGAAGTCGACTTCGGAGTTCTGGCAGGAAAAACTTGGGAAGAAGTGATGGAGTTGACACAAGATCTCACGATGAAAGATGAATTCAGAAAAACAAATTATAATCTCAGGGCATTTCAAGGAGAGTCAAAAGAAGAAGTGGAAGCCAGAATCAGAGAGGCCATTGAAAAAATAAAAACACAGTATCCGAACGAAAATATTCTCGTCGTCACGCACGCGCCAATCGTACGAATGGCCTGTAAAATTATTGAGAGGAAACAGGAATCAATCATCGAAAATGCAAAACTCTACGAATTTGAGGTATAATAAAAACATCCCATGAAAATCGTCATTCTTGCCGGAGGAACCGGAACACGACTCTGGCCGCTCTCGCGACAGAAGAAACCAAAACAGCTCCAGAGTTTCGTGACCGATGCCACGCTGCTCCAAGAGACGCTCAAGCGTGTCGATTTTGTGAAACCTGCAGATATCTACATCGCGACAAACGAGCTCTTTCTCAAAGATGTAAAAGACCAAGCGAAGCCTTTTAACATTCCAAATAAAAATTTCATCATCGAACCCGCCCTCAGGGACACCGCTCCATGTATCGGACTGGCAGCGACCTATCTGGCAGCACATGGATTTGCAAATGAAGTCATGTGTATCATCTACGCCGACCACGTCGTCCAGCACAAAGATGAATTTGTAAAACTCCTGAAAACCGCTGCCGAACTCGCAAAAAAAGAAAACACCCTCAACATCATCGAGGTGAAGGCCAAGTTCCCAAACGTGCATCTCGGCTACGTCAAAATCGGCCCACTCCTCAAACACGAAAAAGGCGTCGACATCTACGCATTCGAAAAGTTTACCGAAAAACCAGATCTCGAAACCGCACGAAAATTCCTCGCATCCTATAAGTATCTGTGGAATACGGGCTTCTACGTCTGGAAGGTCTCGACCATCCTCAATAAATTCACCAAGCACCTCCCAAAAACCGCAAAGCAGCTCAAAAAAATTGAAGCATCCATTGGCACCTCAAAAGAGTCATACACGCTCAAAAAAGAGTATCCCCTCTGTGAAAAAATCTCGATCGACTATGGCATCATGGAAAAAGTTGATCCAAAAGAGGTTCGGATTATTCCAGGCGATCTCGGCTGGAGCGACATCGGAACCTGGGAGGCAATCTTTGACGAACTGACCACCAGCACCACCGATAACCTTATTAAGGCGAACCACATCGGCGTCGAAACGCAAGGTACCCTCGTCTACGGGCACGGCAAAAAGCTCATCGCCACCGTCGGTCTCAAAAATATCGTCATCGTGGACACCCCCGATGCCCTGCTCATCTGTCAAAAAGGCCGCAGCCAGGAGGTAAAAAAGATCGTCGAGCAGCTTCAAAAGGAAAAAAAGAGCAATCTTCTCTGAAGCTAAGCAAAGCTAAGCTCAAAAGAAAAGCCATCAATCTCACTTGACATACCTACAAAAACGAGTACTATTGGCTCTTAACATATTATTTTCTCTCACATGTTGAATACACCACAAGCCACCACAGAATCTCCACGAACTCACGGTTCAGCAATGAACACATTCGGGAGTGCAAAAGCAAGAATACTCGCCATCGCTACGGCACTCGGCGTGAGCGCCACAGCCTGCGTCAACCCACCTAACGTCAGCGGTGGAGCGCCACTCGATGGTTATTCATCGGAAGTCGGCGGAACCCAAGACGGAGGCAGCGGATTCCCCGTATACGAAGCGGGCAATAGAGCACCAGACCTTGGAACATTTCCACAGCCAGCGGTTGATGTGGGGCAGCCAGCAGTAGACACAGGAAGCACCGATACAGGAGTTGTCGCTGCTGACTCAAATAAGGGAAAATATACACCAGATACAGCAATTCCTCCAGGCTGTGAAAGCAATCCAAACGTACAAAATGTAGGAAAAAAAGTCAAAGCAGGGGAAAAATCGAATCCAGCAGACCCGAATCAGGAATGCACAATCGTTATGAAACCAGCAACAGACCAAACAGATCCATGCGGAATTAAATGCGTCGCATCCGGAAACTAAGACATCATCGGTACCGATCCATCATATCCAAAAACCCGACCCACCCGTCGGGTTTTTTTGTGCCTTGACTCCGCCTTGGAATACAAAAAAAAATCGTGTATAGTTCGCTCGCATTCGAGGGATTTTGCCAAATAGAAAGAACGTCAAACGAGCGTATATCAATCTACACAATGGATCATTCGGTCATTATCAAGCCAAAACCATGGGGTCGTGAGGTCTGGTTTGCCCACACAGAGCGCTACGCGGGGAAAATCCTCGAGGTAACCAAGGGCCACCGCCTCTCGCTTCAATATCACGAACATAAAATGGAAACGCAGTACCTCTACAAAGGAAAGATAAAACTCACCTACGGAGAAAGCGCCGACACACTCAGCGAAAAAATCCTGAATCCAGGAGAAAAAATAGATATTCCCCCACACATGATTCACCGAGTCGAAGCCCTGGAAGACAGCGAAATTTTCGAAGTTTCTTCACCGGAACTCACTGACATCGTGAAACTCGAAGACGACTACGGCCGAACCGGAAAAGGCAATAATGAGACGCTTGATCAAAGCCTCAGCCAGACTCTTCATACCACAAATCACACCCCCTAATTTTCTTATTTTTCTCCTATGAAAAAAACTCTTTCTTGGCACCTCGTCGCCATTCTCGTGGTATCCATTCTTCTTGGATTCTTCGATCTTCCTGATACCATTCAGACAAAAATATTTCCCTGGACTCCCGAGTTCATCCGCAGCGCCAAAATTCCACTCGGTCTCGATCTGCAGGGCGGCTCACAGCTCGACTATAAGATTGATCTAAGAAAGGTTCCGGAAAAAGATCAGAAAGCGATTGTGGATGGTGTCGTGACCGTGATTGAAAAACGCGTCAACGCGCTTGGTGTTTCTGAACCAAATATTTATCTCTCCCGAGTCGGTGAGGAACAGCACGTATTCGTCGAGCTTGCCGCCGTAAAAGACCTGGAAGAAGCCAAAAAAACCGTTGGAAAAACCATCCAGCTCGAGTTCAAAGAAAAGAAAGACGCTCCAGATCCGGGAGAAAAAGAAAAACAGGAAAAGTATGGCAAAGACCTTCTTGCAAAAGTAAAAGTACCAAATGCAAACTTCACGATCATCGGCGAAGAGGAACAAAAAAGTAACGCAGGAAAAGTCACCTATAGTAAAGATACTGATTTTGTCTTCGCATCAGATCTTGGCGATGCCATCAAAACAGCGGTCGCGTCACTCAAACCAGGCGAGATTTCGAAAGACATCATCGCAACCAGTGGTGAGTATGTGATCAATGCCTCGGGCCAGGCAGAGAAATCTGATGGCGCCTACATCGTCAAACTTCTCGAAAAAGATCAGCAGGTCAAAAACAAGAAAGAGGTGAAAGTCGCTCACATCTTAATCAGCTATAAAGAAGCTGCCGAAAAAAATGGCATTCAAGGAATCACGCGATCCGAAGAAGAAGCCAAAAAACTCGTGAACGAACTCAAGGGAAAAATAAAGAGCCAGGAAGATTTTGAAAAATTTGCCAAAGAGAGCTCTGATGACGCAGGGTCAAAGGCTGACGGCGGAAAACTTCCATCATCCGTCACCGAAGACGCTCAATATGTCCAGGAATTCAAAGATGCTGCTCTCAAACTGAATGCCGCAAGCGAGATGACCGAAGCCGTAAAATCGGATTTTGGGTATCACATCATCCGCGCACTCGAGGTAAAAAAAGATGTCAAAGAAGACCGCGTAAAACTCGAAAGAATCTATATCTCAATGATGCCCGATCCATGGAAAGACACCGGGCTCACGGGTGAACACTTCGTCCACGCCGATGTCCAGTTCAATCAGATTGCCCAACCGTATGTCTCGATTCAGTTCAATGAAAAAGGAGCCAAACTCTTCGAAGATTTAACGGCTCGAAATGTGAACAAGCCAATTGCGATCTTCGTCGGTGGCACCCTCATCTCCGCTCCAAACGTCAACGAAAAAATCGCGGGGGGACAGGCGCAAATCAGCGGAAATTTCACGATTGATGATGCCAACTCGCTTGCGCGTGATCTCAACACGGGAGCTATTCCAGCACCAATCACCTTGGCCGGCCAGCACACCATTGGCTCCACCCTGGGTGCCGATGCCCTTCAGAAATCGATCAAGGCTGGTATTATCGGCCTCATAGCCCTCGCCATCGCCATGATGCTCTACTACCGTCTTCCCGGTCTTATTGCGATCGCCGCTCTCTCGATTTATACCATTCTTCTGCTCTTCATTATCAAGAGTGCTCTCCCGGTTCCAGTTGCACTCCTCATCTCTCTCTCCGTATTCTCGGTACTGATATATAAAATATTGAATAGCAAAGATCCTGGCTGGGAAAAATTCATCTCATTTATACTCTCGGTCATTGTTCTGATCTTCCTTACGTCGCTTCTTCAGTCCCCTATAACCCTCACACTCGCCGGTGTCGCCGGTGTCATTCTCTCAATCGGTATGGCCGTCGATGCGAATATTTTGATCTTCGAGCGCATCAAGGAAGAACTTGGTGAAGGACACACACTCTCCGCCGCCATCGAACATGGCTTTGATCGGGCCTGGAGCAGTATCCGTGACTCGAACTTCTCATCCTTGATCACCTGTACCATTCTCTTTTATTTTGGCTCATCCATGATTCGTGGCTTCGCCTTGAACCTCGCCGCAGGTATCTTGATCTCGATGTTCTCCGCGATCACG
>CAYHPV010000013.1:0-14319 GCA_964358735.1 uncultured Candidatus Peribacteria bacterium
CCACTTTTCTTCCCTGAAAAATGGCCTCACCTATCTCTTCCGCTTTTTTTCCATATGATCGCGCTGCGGGTTCGAGCATGATTTGAATCGAGCCTATTTCATCTTCTTCCAGTTTGGTAAAGATATTGGCGAGTGAGTTGAGCGGATCGTTTTCGATGTTTTTGTAGGTGGTGATTGGAAACCAGAATGGCTCTTTCTGATAGGCATAGAAGCACTTTGCATGCTGTCCTGGCTTTTTCTCAATGAGTACTGGATCGACGGGTTCTATTTCTGCGTTTGAGTAGAAGGCCGTGATCTGCTTTTCTACGATTTGGCTGTAGTAGGCGATGGTGACGACGTAGAACGTAATCACTTTCTTTTCGACGGTCATTTCGAAGGAGACGATGTCTGATTTGAAGAGGATGCGTCGGATGATGTTGAAGATGTTGAGCTCGCGAAGCTCGGTGAGCGAGCGGTAGCACTGCTCCATGATCGCAATTTTTTCTTTGAAATCTTTTGCCACCTCTTTCTCTTTATCTTTCTGACTGTCTTCTCTGGGAAGCGTGACTCGTAAATAGACGTTTTTTGCCTGACTGATGTACCAGTACCTGAGGAACCATATCAGAAAATGGATCGCGAGTGGGATGCCGATTGCGAGAACGATGATTTCTATCGGATACGTTTTTAGGTAGCCTATGGTGGTGTTCCAGTAGCTGATCAGAAGTTTGGTGTCGATTTTTGAGAGGAGGTCTTGCATGGGTTTTGTGTTTATTTCTGCTTTGATATTTCTTTATATTATAGCAGATTTTAGCTTTGAGTGCAAGCTGGGGGGGGTCGATGGTCTGGGCTGGAACAATGAGCGCTTTTGAAGCTAAAATCTTTGATTTTCAATGGTCAGCCTTCTTCGATTATAATCATCCCTCTTTTTTGTTTAAATGTAACATCAAACTTATCGAAAAATCCTATTCTTCCCAGCACGCGTTCGTTTTCTCCCTTAGTAATAATGACCGGGATGGAAAAGACACTATCTCGCAGGTTCATTATTAGTCGCGTTTCTTTGCCACGGATACTTGTCATATTTGCCGCTTCAAAGACGATTTCTTTGCCTTTTATTTCCTCATAATCGATACCGATGGCTGCGGCATCAAATTTTGACATCATCGTATAGTCAGCACCTGTATCAACGAGAAAATCAACGAAATGCAATGAATCCTTATTCTTCCCCAATTTAGCCGTTATTCTTGGCCTTCCGTGGATGTAGGGAAATTCATGCTGCAATGTATTTTCGGTAAATTCTAGAAAGCAAGAACTCTTTTTTTTCGATATCCGGATCTATCTTTTTTGCCTTTTTTAAGGCAACAAGTCCATTTTTCCCCGTTGCAATAATTCTCCCATTTACAGATATAGCATCCTCCCCTCCATGTTTTTTGATAAATGCTGCCGATATTTTTGGTGATTTGACCATAGGTAGTTTGTTTATGGATTCCTATCCTAGCATTTTTTGGGTGTATTCGCAATTTTTAGTTTGTTTCTCTCATCCCCCACTTGTTTATTTTATTTTTACTCAATTCAATGAGCTCCCTATCAAAATCCGATTCAAGTACACGATCTTGGTTTATCCGATAGTTTTCATACTCCGCCTCTGCGAGAGCAATTGCCACTTTGTGACTTATTTTCCCGCTATCTTTCAAAATTTCCTTTTCATTGAATTGAAGAAAAGTATCTAGTTTTTTCACCCAATCTTTCATATGCATCACTACGCCTTTCTGTGCTTGCATTTCCGCATAATCGAGGTACATAGCCACGATTCTATTGAGCCCATCGAGCTCTTTTTCATTAAGATAATTTTTTGATAAAATCTCCGTTCGCTGCTGCGAATATCTCTGATGCGTGCAAGCTGTTCTTCAAAGTAGTCTTTTCCAAAGATAATATTTGGATTCTTGAGTCGCTCATCATCCATCGCAAAGCCCTTGATAATGTACTCCCTGAGGACTTTCGTGGCCCAGATGCGGAAATGCGTTGCCTGTACTGAATTGACACGGTAACCGACTGAGATAATGGTATCAAGGTTGTAAAAATCAGTGTTTCTTTCCACCTCTCGAATACCTTCCTTTTGAACTATTAGGAATTTCCGAATAGTTGAGTTTTCTTGCAATTCGCCTTCCTTGTAAATATTTTTGATATGCTCATTGATAGTTGGAATACTCACATCAAACAACTCCGCCATCATCTTTTGTGTAAGCCAAACCGTCTCACTCTCCACAAATACCTCGAACTTGACCTCACCGCTTGGAGCTGTGTAGAGGATAAAATTTGCTGATTTTGGATCTTTTGACATACTCATATCGTCTATCAAATAGTGCTATGAGTATAGGTGAGTATTCACTCACTGTCAAGAAAAAATGTGCCTAATTCATAATAATAACCTCCCCATCCCTCAGCGCCTTATATTTCACCCCGCGCTCCTCATAATACGCAATTTCCTTATTCACATCTTCAGACTCTGGATGATCAGAATCGAAGTGCGGTGCAAATTGCCAGTCGATCAATCCAAGCCCTTCCCAGATTGTTTCGTGATCTCCGTATGTTTTGTTATCCGGACTATCTACCGTCTCATAGCCTTTTAGCGTCGGCGAAAGAACGCATACCCCTGCGCTATAGGCGGCATACGTTGTATCTGTATTTTTTAATTCTTTCAGAATGGTATCAAATCCGCTGAGTCGCATTGCAATCCGAAGATCATAGACGTTTCCTCCACTCACGTAGATGAGGTCGATATCTTGGAGTTTGGATTTTAGCGAGTCTTCTTTGTTGAAGTAATTTCTTAAATCGAGTAGCTCCGGAGAAAGTCCGAGCTGTCTTAACTCTTCCATATCCTCGTTTTGTCTCTTTGTTTGATTTTCTAGTTTTGCAAAATCTAATGCGTTGGAAATGTAGACTGCCTTTGGGTTTTCCAGGAGAAGGTTCTTTAGTTTACTGGGGTCGTTTCCGAGTTTGAATGAAGAGAGGTAGAATTTCATGAATTATGAATATTGCTTTTTTCTTTGTTCAATAAGCCTCCGACTATAACAGCAAGCAAACCGAGACCATACACTGGTAAAAATGGTTCTCTGAAAAAGATAATTAAATATAATGCTGCAAGTATAGGCGTTAGAAAAACGAAGGGTGCAATAAAAGATGCCTCTGCTTGTTTTAATGCTTTAATCCAGAATATATATGAAAAACCATTCACTAAAAGACCATTTACGATAATGGGAATTAGCGCGTCTTTTGTGGGTAATGAAAAATTAGAAAGCGCTAACATCGAGATAAAAGAAGCAACCGCTGCTGTCAAAAAATAAATAGTGATCATGGTGTAGGGTTCAAGGTGTACTTTTTTGCTCAACACTGAAAATAAACCAAAAGTGAGTGCTGCAATTAATATCAAAATATCCACAAAATAATTACCGAGATTAACTTGAGTAAAGTCTCCTTTTGTCAAAACAATTACAACCCCCAGGAACCCGAAAAACACAGCGAGCGCACGTCTAAATGTTAACTTTTCTTTCAGAATAAAAACAGAGAGCAGTACAATGAAAATAGGCCAGCTATATTGTAGTACCAAAACCTCGAGTCCTTGCGCGTTTGCATAACCAAAGTAGAGCAAAATATAGTAAAGATACGTTCCTAAAAATCCGAGAAAAACTGCTTTGAGCCAATCGCCAATTTTGTATGTGAGAAATGTTTTACTCTGCCTTACTGCAACTGTTGTAATTAAGAAAGCTATGAAAGATACAGTGCTAGACCAGAATAGAAATTGATGATTGTCGAGATTTGCTTGTCCAAATTTTGAAACAACTGGAATTAATGCCCAGAGTGCTACGCAGATGAGTGTGTATATAACTGCTTTTGCTTTATTCTGCATAGCTGTGAGTTGCTATATTTTTCCTATCCTTTTAAAACTTCATATCCATTACTTCTTAGTTGAGCTACTAATCTATCTATATCTACATCAGACATATTTCTTAAATTTACTTCAACAGCTCTTGAAAAAAGGACTCTTTCTTTACTGACATCTAACGTATCATGTACACTTCTCCCTTTATTTACAATTGTTGATACTTTTGCAACTACAAAGCCTGCTTGAACTTCTTCTGCCGATATTTCTCCTGGTGTTACCGTTAATCTCATATATTGTTGTTATTGATAAGCTATCATTTTAACAAAATATAGTTTTTTGTCAATATGAATATTGGGACGATTGGGAATCTTGTTCTTCGCTCTATATTTCACCTAAAATATGGTTTTATATCGTCAACCCCTTGTCCCCAAACCACTCCACGAGCTCATCTATCGCAACTCGTTCTTGAGCCATCGTATCTCGATCGCGTACTGTGACCTTTTTGTCTTCGACGGTGTCGAAGTCGACGGTGATGCAGTAGGGCGTGCCGATTTCGTCTTGGCGGCGGTAGCGTTTACCGATGGAGCCGGTTTCGTCGTATTGGCACATCCAGTGCTTTTTTAATTTCATGGCGATGTCGTGGCCGATGGTGGCGAGAGGTTCTTTTTTGGAGAGTGGGAGGACGGCCATTTTGATGGGGGCGAGTTTGCGTGGGAGGCGGAGGACGACTTCCTTCTCGTGAACGGCGTCTTCTTCACCGGAGCGGGCGTCGAGCTCTTCGAAGGCGGCGCAGAGGACGACCAAGAGGGTGCGGTTGACGCCCCAGGTTGGTTCGACGCAGTGTGGCGTGAAGAGTTCGTTGGTGATGGGGTCGCGGTACTGAAGGTCTTGTTTTGAGGCGGTGGCGTGGGCTTGTAAATCAAAGTCGGTTCGATATGCGAGACCATACAACTCTTTCTGACCGAATGGAAATTGATACTCGGTGTCGACGGATCGCTTGGAGTAGTGGGCACGTTCGGCATCGGGAATTTCGTGGAAGACGAGGTCTTCCGGTTTGGCGCCGATTTCTTTGAGCCATGCTTTCTGCTGGTCGAGCCAGTACTCAAACCACTTTTCCCAGTCGTTTGGATGAATGAAAAATTCGATTTCCATCTGTTCGAATTCTCGGGTTCGGAAAATAAAATTTCCTGGTGTGATCTCGTTTCGGAAGGCTGGACCGATCTGCGCGATACCAAATGGAATTCTTTGGCGGCTGGATTCTTGGATGATCTTGAAATCGACGAACATACCCTGTGCGGTCTCCGGACGCAGATAGACGGTGTTCTCGGCGTCTGCCGTCGGTCCGAGGTGCGTTTGGAACATCATGTTGAACTGTTTTGGTGCGGTGAGCTCGTTGCCCTTTGGGGATTTGAGATTGAGTTCGGAGACTTTTGCCACCATGTCGTCGAATGACATACCGGAAACATTTACTCCTTTTTCTTCAAGGAGGTGATCGAGACGGTAGCGTTCGTTGGTTTTTTTATCTTCGACGAGCGGATCGTTGAAGTTGGCGACGTGGCCGGAGGCCTGCCAGACTTTTGGGTTCATGATGAGGGCGGCATCGAGACCGACGACGTCATCTCGCTCCTGGACGAAGGTTTTCCACCAGAGCTTTTTGATGTTGTTCTTGAGTTCGACACCGAGAGGGCCGTAGTCCCATGAGTTGGCGAGACCGCCGTAGATATCACTTCCCGGAAAGATGAATCCGCGTCGCTTGCAGAGCGATACGATCTTTTCCATTTTTTCTGAACCGGGGGTTTGTGGTTTTGCCATAATAAGATGTTATAAGTGATTTTTTTCGAGTGTGAACGTGGCGGGGCCGTCGTTCTCCAGGGAAACTACCATAGCGGCTCCAAATTTTCCAGTTTGGACTCGGATATTTTTGGCTTTAAGAAGTTTTACAAACTCCTCGTAGAGTGGTTCCGCCTGTTCTGGGCGGGCAGCACTGCCGAAATCTGGCCTTCTCCCCTTCTCGCATGACCCATAAAGTGTGAACTGGGAGACGACGAGAATTTCATGTTTGGCATCAATTACCGAGAGATCAAATTCTTGGTTTTCTTTTGGAAAGAGTCGAAGGTTCGCGACTTTTTCAGTGAGGTACTCGGCCTCTGTGATCGTGTCACTTGGCTGAATTCCAACAAAGACCAGAAGACCGGTTTCGATCGAACTGATTATTTTCGAGTCGATGGAGACCGATGCTTTCTTCACCCGCTGAATGAGAAGTTTCATAATTTTTTTAACAATATTCGTTTTTATTATAAACGTTTGTCAGATCTTTGTAACTATTCTGTAAGGTCTCAGGTGTTGCATTTTTCTGACGGCACTTTTTTATCTCTCATTTTATCTCTTTCTCCTGACGGTATTCCAAGATTCTTAACGTATTGGCGTTTGACTTCCTTTCACTTTTTTTTCAGGATGGTGATTCATCGTTCATATTTATTCAACCCAACCCCTATGCATGCCGTACTTTTTACCCAGGATATTTCCCAGTGCACGACGCTTCTTGCCGGTCTCAAGAATGAAAATATTTTTTCCGAGGTGGTCACACCGGATAATAATCGACACAAGATGCATCTCTATTCCACGGCCTCTGTTTTTATTTTTCATCGTGAACTTACTGTTGATGATCGCACCTTTCTTAATCTTTGTCGTGTGGTAAAACCCGCATCGACTATGGTTCTTCTGGATCCTGCTGACTCCGAGGCTTTTGATCTCATGGATCTTGTTTTTGTTCGGCCTTTTTCTTTTGCGCTCATCGCCCTTCATGTTCAGAAGAAACTTCTTGAAAAGCGTGATCGCCTCTGTCCCAAGGAACTTTCGCTTGGCACGTTGCGTCTCCATCTCGAACAGCGGCTCCTCTCGAAAGGCAGTACGGTGATTCACCTCAAAAATCGAGAGTTTCTTCTTTTGCAGTTCTTTTTTCTTAATGAGGGAAAGATACTTTCGCGGTCAGATTTGCTCGAGTATGTCTGGGATCGTAATATTTCCCTGTCCACAAACACCGTTGATGTTCATATCAGTCGATTGCGCGATAAGTTGGAAATGTGTGAGGCAGACAAGCATCTTCGTACTATTCCCTGCGTGGGATACATGTGGGTTTCTGATGTCATGTAATATTTCTGAATTTGCACAATGGCATTTCCTTTTCACCTTTAAAAAATATTCTATAATTCAGACGTTACGGGCTTTACTACTTCACCCTCACTTCAACCCATGGCAAACGTTTCACAACAAATTATCGATGTTTTCTCGAAGGTTCCAGAGGTAGTTTCACAGCTGCTTCGTCTCCTGTCTCCTAAGGAGCGTCTCGTCATTGAGAGACGGTATAACCTCGACCATACCCGTCGTGCGACGCTTGAGGAAATTGGAAAGCATTTTAAAGTTACCCGTGAACGTATTCGTCAAATTGAAAAAAGTGCGTTGCAGAAACTTCGAAGGAATGTTTTTACGACTCCGCTCTCTTCCCTTTTTGCGATTGCCACTGATGTTATCGTCGAACATGGCGGCGTGATGCGACAGGATCTTTTTTATAACGAACTCGTTCAGCGGATTATGGATGGCGGCTCGGCTGATGTCGACTCGCTTTCTCTCGCTTTTGAGCTCGATCCTGCCTATGTCGTCGTTGGCAATACGATCAAGCTTCATCCTTATATCCGTCTTCAACATATTTCTGATGATGCTATTGCGGAGGTTTGTGGTACCGCGGCTCGTAGTTTAGAAGAAAAGGCCGATGTTGTTCCTAAAGACGAATTTGTTCGTGAGATTTTTGCGCTCTACCAGTCAAAGAGCAATGTTTCTCCTGCGTTTATCGAGTCATCACTCAATCTTGATAAGAATATCAAAGTCCTCCCTGAGGGCTATGGTCTCTTTAGCTGGAGACATATTCACCCGCGCACGCTTCGGGATAAAATTTTCTTCATTCTTCGCTCATCCCGAAAACCCCTTCACTTTGTCGATATCGCTAATAAGATTATTGAAATGCACTTTGATACCAAGCGTGTCAATCTGCAGGCCGTTCACAATGAACTCATTCGATGCAGTGATTTTGTGTTGATTGGACGGGGTATTTACGCTTTGAAAGAGTGGGGCTATCAGTCCGGAACCGTCCTCGACGTTATCGGCAGCATCCTTCGACAACATGGCGAGATGGAACAGGAAGATATTGTTAAGGGCGTTCTCGAGCGACGTCAGGTCAAACGTATTACTATTCTCCTTGCGTTGAAAAATGGTGACGAGTTTGTGCGTACTGGTCGTAAGCGATATAAGCTGGCCAAGGCCTAAAGTCGCGTGTACTTTTCGGGAGATACTTTCCTCTCTTCTTGTGCGGTGACGTAGTTTTTTGCAATCTGATCTTCGGTTTCGTCCTGGAGGATTTTTTCGTACTTTGAGCGGGCGCTTCCCCAGATTTGTTTCGCAAATGGGCTCTTTGGATCGATGTGAAGAATTTCTTCGGCGACGATCATGGCTTTTTCAAATTTTCCGAGCTGGAAGAGATTTTTGGCGTTTTCACTGGCGCGCAGAATAAACTCTCGTTTGTCATCGATCTGTGTGCTCAGGAGTTTTTCGCGATAGGTGGCGAGGAGTTTTTTTACCCGCTCTGAGTTTTTGTCGATATCCTGGAGTTGATAGAGGAAATTGACGATGTCTTCGTATTTTTCACTGGCAAATAACTCCTTTTTTTCGGCAATTTTATATTCAATGATTTTTCTCTTGTACTCCTCATGGAGTTCATTGATGTTTTTATCTTGCGCCGCTTTTCTGGCATTTTTCTGCATGGTTTCCAGCAGCTCCTGAAATTTTTGTGCCTTATAGAGCTCCTCCAGTTCCTGAGCATATCCGGTTTGTCTGGATGATTCTTCTTTCGTATAGGCCTGACGATACATGGCCTGGGCTTGCGAGAGGGCCTGTTCCAATTTTTCGTAGTGAGGGGCATAGCGGTAGAGCTCGGTGAGCTGCTTGATGAGTTTGTCATACTCACCTTTTTCCCAGAGTGGTTTGAGTTTTTCGAGCTGGGCATCGATGTTGTGAATATTATAATTCTGGATGCTGTTTTGAATGGTTTCGCGCAGGTCAAGTGCCCCCGCATGTTCGGGGTCGGTTTCAATCACCTTCATACAGAGCCCATAGGCCTCTTTTACTTTTCCTTCGTTGAGCAGAAGTTTTGCGCGGTCGATGTACTGATTGAGAACGTCTTGGATATCGGGCATGGTTTTTTTGGGAAATCAGATTCGGAGATATCCCACTATTGTACCATATTTTTGTGACTTTATCTATCCGGCTTTTTTGAGGCTCAGCTCATGCTCTTTTAGCTTTGCTATCGCCTCGCTGTGGCGGGCGGCATCGCTTTGAACCTGCTCCACGACCTCCTTTGGAGCGGAGCTGAGGAAGGTTTTATTGTGCAGGCGACCTTCCAGTCCGGCCAGATCTTTCTCGTGCTGCGTGAGTTCTTTTTTTATTCGCTCGAGCTCCTTCTCAATATCGAACATCTGATCAAATGGAATGTAGACCTCGACCCCACTTGCCATGATACTGAGTGCCTTGGCTGGTTTCGTTCCTTTTTTTGCGAGCGTGATATTTTCTAGGTTGGCGAGTCGCTTGATGGCCTGTTCTTTTTCTTTGAGCAGCGTGGTCAGTGCACCTCCGAAGATCACCGCGTCAAACTTCTTCGCCGGATCGAGTTTATACTCCGCGCGAACTTTTCTGATTTCCGTGATGAGCGTGTAGATTTTTTCGATCTTTTTTGCGTCTGCCGAGAAAATCAGTGAGGCGTTATAGACTGGCCACTCCTCGAGCATGATGAACTGTTTCATGCCGAGTTTTTCCCAGAGCGCTTCTGTGATGTACGGCACAAATGGATGGAGCAGCTTGAGGGTGTCTCTCAGGACATGGAGTAGTACCGCAGGATTCTTATGTTCGCCCTTCGAAAACTCGAGGTACCAGTCGGCCATTTCGTTCCAAAGAAAGTCATAGATTTTCATGCCTGCTTCTGAGAAGTGGTACTTCTCGATGAGCTGGGTCGACTCCTTGATGAGTTTCTGAAGTCTGGTGAGGATCCACTTGTCGGCGGTTGTCTTCACGTCTTTCTTGTTGAATGATTTTGCGAGATCTTCTGGTGTCGTATTGAGAAGGATGAATCGCGTGACGTTCCAGATCTTGTTTACGAAGTTTCTGAAGCCTGCAATTTTTTCTTCGTAGAGACGAATATCATTGCCCGGTCCCCCGCCAATCACCATACTGAGACGGAGCGCGTCGGCGCCGTACTTGGCGATCATGTCGAGTGGATCGATGCAGGTTTCTGGTTTTGACTTACTCATTTTTTCTCCATTTCGGGTGCGGACGAGACCGTGAAGATAGACCGTCTTGAAGGGAACTTCATTGAGCGCGTAGGTCGTCATGAGAATCATGCGTGCCACCCAAAAGAAAAGAATGTCGTAGCCGGTTTCGAGGACGGATGTCGGATGAAATGTTTTGAGATCGGATGTTTTTTTCGGCCAGCCGAGGGTTGAGAAGGTCCAGAGACCTGATGAAAACCAGGTGTCGAGTACGTCGGGGTCTTGCTGTAGTTCCGAACTTTTACACTTCTTACATTTCTGCGGTGTGTCGATTTCTACCGTTTCCGCTTTGCAGTTTTTGCAGTACCAGACTGGGATTTGATGACCAAACCAGATCTGTCGTGAGATACACCAGTCGTGAAGATTTCCCATCCAGTGGGTGTAAATTTTTTCAAATTTCTCCGGAAGAATTTCGATCTTTCCATTTTTGACGACTTCGATGGAGAGCTGCTTGAGGGTCTTGTTGCGCTTTGGAATTTTCTTGTCGACACTGATGAACCACTGCGTGGAGGTGAGCGGTTCGATCGTGGTGTCACATCGATAGCAGATGGAGAGATTGTGTCGGTAGTTCTCATCGATGCGGTCGACGAGACCTTTTTCCTGGAGTTTTTCAATGATCTTTTCTCGTGCGAGCTTGGCATTCATTCCGGCGAATTCTTTGCCCGCGGCATCGGTGAGATTTCCCTTCTCGTCGATGATTTTTACGATTTCAAATTTGTGACGCTGGGCGATCTCGAAGTCGATCATCGAGTGGGCTGGTGTGATCGTCATCGCCCCTGAACCGAACTCCGGATCAGAGGCCTTGTCACCAATAACGGTTGCCTTCAGCATGCCGTTTATCCATGGTACGTCAAATGATTTTCCGAGATATTTTTTGTATCGCTTGTCATCTGGATGGACGACCACCACTTTGTCGAGAAACTTTGTTTCCGGACGTGCGGTGCCGATGATAAATGGACCGTACTTGAGGTAGTAGAACTTCGACTGAACTTCTTTGTACTTCACCTCATCATCCGCGAGTGTTGACTGACAGCGCGGACACCAGTTCACAATTCTATTGCCACGGTAAATGAGTCCATCGTCGTACATTTGCTTGAAAACCGTGCGAACGGCGAGGGATGGTCCAGCATCGAGCGTATAAGTTTCTCGGCTCCAGTCGCAGCTCGAACCCATCTTGCGAACCTGATTTCTAATCGTACTCTGTGATCCTTTCACAAACTCTTCTACCTCTTCGATAAACTTTTTTCTTCCGAGGTCGTGACGGGTGATGCTATGCTCGGCGAGCAATTTTTCAACTTTATTCTGGGTGGCGATGGCGGCGTGATCGGTGCCGGGAATCCAGAGGGTCGGCTCCCCTTTCATGCGGTGGTAGCGAATCATGATGTCCTGGAGGGCGAGCATGGAGGCGTGGCCAAGGTGGAGGGTACCGGTGGCGTTTGGAGGGGGCATGATGATGGTGAAGGGCTTTTTCTTAGAGTTCCTTTTTGTTACCGGCTTAAAGGCCCCCGCCTTTTCCCAGCTTTGATAAATAGGATCTTCAAAGAGATCGGCTTTATAGGCGGTTGGGAGGTCTGCTTCGGTGTACTGGGTGATTTTTTTGATCATTTGGGGGTTGATTTTATGTGCCCATGCATGATAAATGAGCTTTAGGTATATGCCAAACTATTTGACAAAGTTTACTTTTTGGCCTATAGTTATCATGTACAAAACTCTCTATGGACGATAAGAAACATACCAATACGCAGTCATCCCACTCTGAAGCTGGAAATAGCCCGGCTCCTTCTGGCGATGCTGTTTCAAATTCTCCTGAGTTTGAGTTCACCGTCTCGTCTAATGTGAAGGAGGTTATTGGGCATATTCCTCAGGAAAAACAGGCTTCTTCTGGAGGTCAGTCTGGGCAGCAACCGGTCACGAAAACTCCTCAGGAAAAAAAAGCTGAGCTCCTTGCGCGGCTTCCAAAAGACCAGGATCGGGCTGAAAAGTATATGCGTCGTCAGGTCATGACGACCCTTGAAGAAGAGATTCATGCCCTCGAGTCGAAGCTTTCCCATCCAGAAAATTATCACGAGATGAATAGTATCATGGCCAAAATTCGTCAATTTCGGGATATTCTCTCCGAACTTGCCCATATTACCTTCGAAAAATTGAAGACATTGTGGCTTCAGTTTGTGCATCAGCTTTCGGTATAGTATGATGAGCGCGTGTCGACCCTAACTGCGCATCAGATTGAGCTTATTGACCGGATTTCTGCTCTGAAAAAAGAGAAGAATGCGGTTATTCTTGTGCATAATTATCTCCGTCCGGAGCTCTACGAGGTCGCTGATGTCGTTGGTGACTCTTTGGCGCTCTGCGAGGAAGCGGCGGTGACTTCTGCCGATATCGTCGTTTTTGCGGCGGTTCACTTTATGGCTGAGAGTGCCGCGCTCCTTCTTCCCGATAAAAAAGTTCTTCTTCCAAATTATAATGCTGGCTGTGCCCTTGCCGATATGATTACCGCCGAGCAGCTTCGTGAGTGGAAGCTCCAATACCCCGGGAGTGCGGTGGTCTGTTATATTAATTCTTCGGCTGAGGTCAAGGCTGAGTCCGATGTGGTGTGTACCTCATCCAATGCCGTCGCTGTTACCCGTGCCCTCCCTCAGAAGCAGATACTTTTCGTTCCTGATAAAAATCTCGCGGCGTTTGTGGCGAAACAGGTTCCTGAAAAAGAGATTATTGCGTGGGATGGATATTGCCCTATTCATCACAAAATTACGGCTGAGACCATTGTGCAGTTAAAGTTGGATCATCCTCGTGCCAAAATTATCGCTCATCCTGAGTGCACCGAAGAGGTTTTGCGCCTTGCGGATGAGGTGGCCAGTACCTCCGGCATGGTTTCGTTTGCGCAGAAGAGTGACCATGATGAATTTTTGGTGATTACGGAGTGTGGACTTACCGCCCGTATGAAGCAGCTCATGCCCGAAAAACGTTTTCTGTCTGCCTGTAATCTCTGTTATGATATGAAAAAGACGACTTTGGAGTCTGTTTTGGATGCGCTTCTTGAGGAGCAGTTTCTCATTGAAGTTCCCGAAGTTGTGGCATTTCGTGCGCGAAAGAGTTTTGTACGCATGTTTGAGCTCACTCGCCAGACCAGTAAGATTCCTTCTCTTGTAACCTAATTTTTTATGGATCGATCATTACTCGCTCGCAAAACTCATCATCTCGGTACCCGACTTCATCCCAGTGATCCTCTGTATAAGCAGTGGGTGTTTCGTTATACATTCTTGGAACTGGAAAAAGATATTGGGGAGTTCGGTGATATTACCACGGATGCGCTCTTTCCTGATGACGTGGAGATCGAGGCGTTTGTCATTTCCAATTCTACCGGCATGCTCGCCGGTATTCAGGAGGCGGTCTATTTTTTGGTCGCGAGTGATCCCGCTTTTAAACCGCGTCTTGGCTTATTGAAGGCCGATTTTATGAAAAAAGATGGCGAAGGTATTTCGCCCGGAGATATTATTCTTCGGCTCAAGGGCAACGTGCAGGATGTTCTCAAGGTGGAAAGAATCTTGCTGAATTTGCTGCAGCGGATGAGTGGTATTGCGACGATTACGCATCGGTATGTGGATATGCTTGAGCGGCTTGACTGTCATGCGCTCCTCGTGCCGACGCGCAAAACGGTGTGGGGTTTATTGGATAAACGCGCGGTGGTGGTGGGAGGTGGTGGTACGCATCGGCTCGATCTTTCTGATGCCGTGATGATCAAGGATAATCATCTGAGTATTTTGGGACATAATATTCCGTATATGATTGGAGTGTGCGCCAATAATCCCGGTCGCTTTTTGGAAATTGAAGTCGAGACCAAGGAGCAGGCTCTCGAGGCGGCTCGTGCTTTTAAAAAACTCCACGTGCCCGGTGGCTTGAGTGTGCCGGGGGTGATCATGTTTGATAATATGAAGGGCTCGCAAATTCGTGAGGCTATTCTGGCTCTTACGGAGGCCGGTTTTGCGAGTGAGATGCTTCTGTATGAGGCTTCTGGTGGTATTCGTTTAGACAATATCGAACACTATGCCTCGTGTGGTGTCGATATTATTTCCGTTGGGGAAATCACCC
>CAYHPV010000014.1:0-13768 GCA_964358735.1 uncultured Candidatus Peribacteria bacterium
TTTTGACTCTTCACCTTCTGAGAACATATAGATCACACCCGCGACGATAGCACCGACGAAGGTCATGACGACAGCCACTCCTGTGAGGATTTTGATGATACTGGCGAAGACGTCGGCGAATGAGTACTCCTGTTTTGAGCTTACCTGACTGGAAAGATGCTTGAGCGCCTGATTACCTTCTTCTTTATTACCTTTTCCATCGTCTACCGTGAATTTTTGAATTTTAAAAATCTCGTCAATTTCTTTTTTTATTTTTGTATCTTTGTCTGTTTCAATCGTAGGATCTGGTTTTGCCGCTTGTGCCAGCGCGTGAAATGGAACAGCTATTACGCAGAGCGAGATGGTGAGTATCAGGGTCGCAATGATGCGCTTGAGTGATTTCATGGCGTTAGGTAATTTTAATTTTAAGAACAATTGTGACAATGGCGTAGGAGAGCATGACGATGCCGAGACCGACGGCCGCCCAGATCATGATTTTTTTTCCTTTTTCTACCTGGCCCTCGTCTCCGAAGGTGACGACATAAAGGAATCCTCCATAGACAAATGAAATCAAGGCGAAACTTCCCGCAAATCCGATAAATACTTTCGTGAGAAATGGAATGACGACCGTGACCGCGTACCCACCGGTGGTGGCACCTTTGCCCTGCATGGCTTCCTGCTGCTCTCTCGTTGGTCCCGAGAGCGACTTTGGTTTCGGAATAATCGGCTGCGCGTACGCCTCTTGAATGCCGAGTGTGAGTACGAGCAGTGCCGTCATGACGATGATGTGTTTGGCGAGGTGTTTCATGGGGGATTTTTATGCGGCTTGACTTGGTTCTTCATATCCTGGATCATTTTTTATCTCTTTTTTCAGGTTTGGATCTTCCGTATCGACACTTGAGTCTTGAGTTGGTCCTTGGTAATCCGGTGGATCAAAGAAGGTTGGATTGATGAGATAGAGGAGTCCTGATGCGAGAAAGAGGAGCGCGACACCGCCGAGTGACTGAAAAATTCTTGTTTTTGCCTCATCGACTTTTGATGGTTCGCCGTCTGCGGTGGAAATCTGAATACCGCTAATAATGATAACAAGAACGGCGATGATGCCTACGATGCCCGCCGCCCAACGGTAAACGAGTCCTAAATATATCTGCAATACTCCGAGTCCGCCCGCCTCCGGATCGACGAGAATGACGGTAACCTCCTGACAGTCAAAGTACTGACCGTTGTCGTCCGTACCGGTGTCCGGTAGATTTTCTGGGCATTTATCAAGAATGTAATTTTTTGCCTCTTTCGTGACTTTTCCCTTCGCATCAATGTGTTTCAGAATTTCTGTGTATCGTACACATTTTCTGGCTCCGGGACCGGTTGGACTGCTTTCCGATTCACTATCTGGGGTGTCGAGTGTTTCTTCGAGAATCGTGATTGACATCGATACTTCTTCCTCTGCCGTGTAGCAGTTCTTTTCTTCACCAAAACCATCAAATTTTGTCATACCGAGTCCAGAAAGATCTGTATCTTGCGCAAGCGCGAGCTGCGGAATGAGCATTCCAGCGAGTGCCAGTGAAAACCAGATTTTACGAGTGAAGTTTTTCATTAAGAGAGAATACTGGTTACGGCGTTGACGAAGACGAATGAAAGCAGTGCGAAGAGAAGTCCGAGAATAGAGTAAAACATCATGTCTTTGCCTTTGGTCACCCAGGCTTCATCGCCGTGATTGGCGATCATAAAGATGCCTCCGGCGATCAGTGTGAGGAGTGCGACCGAGCCGATGACGTAGACCAAGATATCAATGACGCGCAGCAGTGTTCCAATAAATACCCCATGTTCCGCATATTTTTTATTTTGAAAAATTGACTCGCCTTGCCGTTTTCCATCTTTGCCTTTTAATGTGAGAAAGTTGAGTGGGACCTTGAATCCTTGGCCAGATTTCGTACGCATTAGCTCAGCGTACTCAGCGCACGAAATCTTGTTCTTTGTTTTGTACTTTTTTTGGTATTTTTTTTGGCACTCTGCTTCTCTTTCCGCTTCCCTTTCTTTTTCCCTGTCGTATCTTGCAATATCTAGATCTTCACATGAAAATGATGAGTCAAATTCACTTAAACTAGCTTGTTCGCAGTCAGCTTCCTTTTCATTTTCAGCACAATTTTTATATCCATTCTGAATGCACTCAGTTTCTTTTTTTATATTTTGGCAATTAGCTTTTTCTGCTTTTGTCTTAGCTACCAGCATACAATCTTCATAGGTGATGGCATCTACTTTTGTTATCAAAAGAAGAGATAACATAATGGTAAGTACAGAAATGGCGTTTATTTTTTTCATTTTATTTTTTAAATTTCAAACTCTGGTGGGATCATAGCCATGGCGTCTTCTTCGGTAATTAAATCTGCCTGCAATAAGTCCATGGCGGCTTTTTTCATGGTTTGCATGCCTTCGCGGAGGCCGGTTTCGATGGCGGAGTTGATTTGGTGGGTTTTTTCTTTGCGGATCATGTTGGCGATGGCGTTATTCACGAGCATGATTTCGAGGGCGGCGAGGCGGCCTTTTCGGTCTTTTGTTTTGACCAGATTTTGCCAGATCACGGCCTTGAGACTCTCGGCGAGCTGGGCGCGGATTTGATTTTGCTGGGATGGGGGAAAGGCGTCGATGATGCGGTCTACCGACTTGGCGGCACCACTCGTGTGGAGGGTAGCGAGGACGAGGTGGCCTGTTTCTGCTGCGGTAATCGCGAGAGAGATGGTCTCGAGGTCACGCATTTCACCAATCAGGATTACGTCGGGATTTTCACGCATGGCGCCCTTGAGCGCTTTCGCAAAGGACGCCGTGTGCGTTCCGACTTCGCGTTGCTGAATGACCGATTTTTTATTTTCGTGAATAAATTCGATTGGATCTTCGATACTGATGATATGTTTCCCCTGTTTTTCATTTATTTCATTGAGGATCGCGGCGGCGGTGGTTGATTTACCTGAGCCGGTTGGACCGGTAACAATGATAATACCTTGTCGGTGATTGGTGAGCTGTTTGAGCTGTTGCGGAAGGGCGAGTTCGTCGAGACTAAAAACGGCTTCTGGAATCGTGCGGAATACGGCGCTAATGCCTTTTCTCTGCACAAACATATTGGCACGGAATCTCCCAAGCCCCTCTATTTCTAATGAGAAATCGAGATCGAGGGTTTGCTCGAATTTCTTTTTTTGTACTTCATTGAGGATTTCAAGGAGATACTCTTCCGCCATTTTTTTGGTCAGCACGGGATGATCGTCGATCGTGATGAGATCACCGTTGATTCGCAGGATCGGTTTGTTTCCTGAAGAGATGAAGATGTCCGAAGCTTTGTACTGGAGTCCGGTTCTGAAGATTTTGTCGAGTTTCATGCGGCGGCGTTGGTTTTTATATTTCTTAGTATTGTACCATAATTTTGTTTATTTCTCAAGCTGGAAGAGCTCGAAGCGTTGCTGTATTATTGCTGTCCGCTTTTATATTTTTCTCTTTATGCCTTTTGGCCCTGATCAATCCCGTGAAGATGACGATGTTCCAAAGCTGGAACCGAGTTTTTTAGCTTTGTTTTTGAAGGGGGCCCCGTTGACTATTTTTGCGGCGGTGGTTGCGGCCCATGCGGTGCCTCAGCCGGCCTGGAATCCAGCTCCAGCGATGTTTGGTCCCGTGCAGCGTGGTGACTTCTTTGATCTGGTTCAGGGATTGCAGATGGCAAAAGATCCTACGGTTACTGAAAATATTCAGGACTTACAGGGTGATGTAAAAAATGAAATACGAGTATGGCAATCTCAGCCAGCTTCGTCCCCCAAGGGGACACAGTAAGGGCACGTGCCGGAAATTTTCTATTCAATAAATTTGTGGTTTTGCAAATTTTGCGCGCGCAGAAACAGCTTTGTGTTGTCAGCGAAGATTGAAAAATGTTGCGAAATAGCCTTATCTTCGCTTTACCTTCTCGCCACTTTCAGATGATGTGGTCGCCGGTGACGCAGGTGTGACTGGTGGCTCCGATGATATTGGCGCTTCTGGAGATATTGACGTCTCGGTCGTGGTGACTGGAAGTACTGCCTGGAAATCGGTACTGATTCTTTCTCCTTCCTGCTGGAGATCTTCTATGATTTGGCCGGGAACCGAGAGAAAATTTCTATAAAAAAGGTATCCTCCAATAACGGCTGATAAGACCGCTCCGGCTAAAATAATCCACTTAATGTTGCGCGTGACCATGGCGATTTTGTTTTCTGCTTCCGGTGATCCAAGAGCAGAAGGAGTGGATGATGGAGCAGGGGTAGCTGATGCAACTGGCATTGGTGATAATGCCGGAGGGACTGCAGGTGTGGGTGGAGTAGGTACTGGAGTTGGTGGGGTTGTTGGAGTAGCGGGAGTTACGGATGGTACTGCTGGCGTAGGAATTGCTGGAACAGGTACGGGAACAGGCGCCCCTCCCGGGACTATCTGCTGAATCGTCTCCGCCTGCGGCTTCGATGTGTTCAACCCATCAAGCATTGCTTTCGCTTCGGTGTTTCCCGGTTCGTGGGCGAGAATTTCTTCGAGGCCTTTTGTCGCTTTATCTTTTTCGCCACTGTCGATCCAGCTCTTGATGTGACTGAGGGCTTCCTGGACGGTGGTTTTGATTGGCTCTGCCATGATTGATGCTATGAGGGGATAATTTTGGAAATTTTTTGCGCAACTTTTCGAATTAAAACCTTTCGACATTCAACTCCTGAAAATCCGATTCGTCACTATTTTTCGGGAGAACATTTTCGATCGCCGCCCACTCACTTCCTTCTTCTGCCGGCACGATGATGGTTATTCTGTCTCCGATGCTTCCCCGGAAATACGTTACCGATGCCAATAATACTTTATACGCTTTTCCGCTTGAGATAACTTTATACTGACCTTCGTCGTTCGTCAAAATTCCTATCAGGTGTTTTCGTTCGATCGGTTTAATTTGCTTATATAAAAATGTCCCATCGTCTTTGATCGTGAGTTTCAAAATATCACCGGCGACGAGTTTTGATTTACTCGCGTAGTTTGCGGGAATCGGATAGCCGCGCTTGTCGGGACCAATCATAGATTGTCCATCAAAGACGCCTTCGAGGACGCTTGCATCTCCATTGCCGGATTCCTGATCGAGCGATACCGCTTTTTTTACGTACTTTGCGCGTGGTGATATGTTGCCGCCTTCACCGCCATTCATCTCCGCCAAAATCTGCTGCGCTGATCGCAGACTTGTCTCCGCACTTTCGATCATTTCTTGAATGAGTGCCAGTTTTGAGTCGTGGGACATTTTTCTTTTTGTTTAAAAATATACGGCATAAGTATACCGTTTTTTAGCCTTATTCTCAATTCGAAGCTCTTTACAAAGTAACACTAATATTTTCTTCTTGTACTTTTCGGTGTTTTTCGAGCCAGCGCTGGAGCAGGGCGCGGCGGGTAATGCCCACATTGGAGAAGATGCGGAAGGTGAAGACGACGGTCGCTGCCAGATAGAGATCGAGGCCGAGTTTATCGCCGAGGTAGGTGATGACGAGTGCGAGCACAATGTTGAAAAAGAGACCGGAGATGAAGATCACGGCATTATACTGATCCTGGGTTACCTCTGCTCGTATGGCTCCAAAAAGCGCATCCAACACCCCTATCAGCGTGACTGCAGAAAATTTTGTGTAGGCGACGGGAATCGTGATATCGACTCCGAGTCCTACGATAACACCGAGAAGAATGCCGAGAAGAGCCCAGATCATAGGTCGCTTTTTAGAAGATCTTGCGCCTATTATAGCCTACTTTTTCCGTTTGAAAATGACTTTTTCTCCGTTCGTTCCTCCAATACGAAGATCGACGTAGTCGAGGGGCGTTTTGTAGATGTCGACATTCACCATCGCTTTTTTCAGTTTGAGAAATTGTCGTTCGTAGGGGTGCTGCATATCGAGCCAGATCGAAAAATACTTTTCTGTCTTGAATCGAAGCTCTCTCGCGTGTGCCAAGAGCTGAATTTCGAGCACTTTCATGCCGAATTTTTCTTCGAAGTTGCTCGTGGCCTGGAGGATATAGTCGAGCTGTTCTTTCGTTATTGATGTGACGGCAGGAGGCTGGTAGGTGATGATTTTGATAAATGGCAGATTCGGGTTTTCGCTGTCGTTGTATACTGGCATGCCGATGGTATTGATAATTGATTTTCCGATTGTTTTTCCACTTTCGATGGATTCAATGTTTGCGGCGATGGGAAACTCTGAGAAGGTGATTTCCAGGGTACTCGGAAATATTTTTTTCACACGGATTTTCTGAAGCTCTGGATGTTCCTTTTCTATCAATTCTACGGTTTTTTGCGTTTCGACAACGAGGAGATTTTTTCCTTTATAGCTGCTGAAATAGTCCAGAATTTTTTCATTTTCATTCTGAGATTCATCGTACTGGATATATATTTTTGCTACCGCGAAGTATCCTGAAAATATGGTGAAATACAGTGCCGCTATGACGCCTGCGATGATGACGAGGAGTAAGAGGATTTTTTTTATGGTCCCAAGAGTTGGCATACTGATGCTCTGAATCGTCCCTCTTCGGCGACTCTTCATTTGCGATCGACTTACGAGTAGGGGACTTTTGCCGTACCGGGTATGGACATCACCTGATCGGCTTCGTCTTCGTGAAAACAACATGCTCCTATTATAGGGTCAATGGTTCTCTCTGGGAAATGTTTCCACGTGCTATGACTCTGTTATCTCGCCTGCGTGTTCCCAGAGTTCGGGATAAATAACGTGCCGAAAGAAGTTTGCGATATCTTCGTGTTCGATGATCGTGCACGTCACCTTGTCATCCTTAAATGATTTGAGCGCGAGACAGTTATTCCAGAGGTATATTCCCGCTTCGAAGCTCATGACGGTTTTGGTAATACGGATATTGATGTTATATTTTTTTGCTTCTTTGCCGAGTTTGGTGGCAAATTCACAGGGTGGGTAGATGATTTTTGTGTGAATTCCCAATTCGGCACGTCTCTGATAATAGTCTTCCAGGTAGTCCATCGGGAGAAGCTGCGTTACCGTTTCACCGCAGGTAAACACGAGTAATTCATTTTTTGCCATGAGCGTCTCTTCAAACATTTTTTTAAATCCATCGCTTTCTTCGTAGAGCTTTACCGTGGGGAGATTGTGGTGTGAGGGGTGGACGGTGTGGAGTATTTTCGTCACATAATCGAGATTGTGCTCGATAAGTTTTATTTCGTTATACCGCTGTTGCAGAATTCGATGAAGAATGTCGGGACTTTCGCTGGCGATGAGACGTTTTTTTGCCCGTCTGGTTTCGAAGAGAAGGCCTTTTTGAATGAGCTGTTCTATGGTGCTATGGACGGTGATTCGGTTACTTTTGAGTTGGTGCGCGATCTCTTGAACGGTTGCCGGTCCCAACTGAAGGCACTGCAAATAGGTTTCCGCCTCTCGTGCATTACAGTCGAAGTGTTTGAGGAATTCTATGACGCGAAGATGATCGGTAGGTCTCAACATATTGTAGAATAAATTTCTACATCAAATCTACTCTCCCTTCATCCTTACTGCAAGCGGATTTTTTTAATTGCTTCATATCGAATAATGATTTTTGTTGTGTTGCGTGTTCTATCGGGATAAGGTTTGGTTGTTCCTCAGTTCTTAACAAAACTTTATGTCCATTCTTGATATCGTCATCGTCGTTCTCTTGGTTGCTTGGATTGGGGGTTTTAGTCTCCAGATTGCCGGAGGCCTCATCCACATCCTCCTCGTTGTCGCACTCGTTGTCCTCATCATGAGACTTCTCGGAGTTGGCTTGATGAAGACGTAGTTTGAGACTCCTCATACTTATTATCTATATTTTAATTCACTTATACTATGAAAACCATGTATCCGAAAGATTTACAGCCTCAATATAACCGATATGACAGACATCATGGTCGCGAAGATGAAGAGACAAATGGCCACGAAGATGAAAAGAAAGATGTGGCGGCCTATGCAAAGCGTTAGCATGTGACGAGGGCAGCACGAGGCCCATTCCTACGAAAACCCGGCTGAAATTCTCTGTCTATGTGAGTTAGGGGTCCACATAGACAGAGGTCCAAAAAATATTTTTTTACCTTCATACTTTTTATGGCACACACCTATTACCATCCAGATCAGGCAGCAGCAGCGGATAGCGGAACCATAGCGCTCGTCGTACTCCTTCTTGGAGTTCTGATTATTGGTCTCATCGCCTATCGAACACTTTGGGCAAGCCCTGCTGCTACGCTTCCAGCAGAAACGAATGTCAATCTTCAGATACCGAGTACGCCGAAGGCACCAGCTACGATGACACCGAGTCCGTCGGTCGCACCATGATATATGACGTATCATGGCTACAGTTCTCTGACTATGTGAGCTGAGGGGTCCACGTAGCCAGAGAACTGTAGAAAAGAGAGAGTCGTTTGCTTAGGAGATGCAAACGACTTTTTTGTATGTGGAATTAGAATGCGGCCATCTGCGCTGTTTTTTTTGTCTGCACATTGGCGAGGATTTCAGCTTTTCGTACTTTTGCGGATGCCTTATTCCGCTTTTTGGCGTTGCTTGTTTTTGGGCGACGGGTAGGTGTGAGAACAACTCCGTGATGGTGATTGACGTGGGCGTTTGACATGGTTGCTTGGATTAGGTGGTGACTATTTTGAAAGTAGTCGCATTGTACGGGCGGGACTGACCATTGTCAACTCAGGATGTGGTACACTGACGCTGTTTCGTGCTGTTTGTTTGCTGTTTTTATGACGCTTCCTCTCAAAATTTCTCGAAAATTAGCTTTGTTTCTTGCTGCTCTTGGCTTTTCCATGGCTGGAGTGGCACTCTCGGTCGATCTCCATGATTTTGTCGAGACTCCATGGTACCTGTGGCTTTGGGTGCCTATTTGCTCTTTGTATCCTTTTTTGCTGGGAGTGAACTATCTCTTTTTTGTCTGGAGAGGGGAGTTTCCTCGGTTTTTATTGATATTTACCCTTGTCGGCATTTTTGGGTATGGCATGGTCGCGCCTGTTTTTTATGGACTCTATTTGTTTGAACATGGTTTTGGGTGGTATGAATTTGGTAATATTTTCTGGGTCTGGCTTTATGCTGCCCAGGGATTTCTCCTTTTGCCCTATGTGCGTCGCGTGAGTTGCCTTCCGTGGTGGCAGTTTTTTCTCGTGGCGGGGTACTTTTTTGTTAAAGATTTTCTCGATCGCTTCAGTGTGACCTGGTCGTATGTGAGATATGAAATGCTCTCACAGTGGCATATGAATCTGGTTTTTGTGGCATTGGTTCTCGTACATGGCTTATTGCTCGTTTGGTTGATGCGTTTAGCTTTGCCCAAAGCGTCAGTTTCCTCGAAGCATTGATTTTTTATTTTATTCGGCATAAAATCACTCAAGTCGCGCCGAAATTTCGCTCAAGATTGCCGTTTAAGATTGTGGTTTACCTCTTGTTGCTCCTGTATGCATACTGCCCTGAAACACCCCCCCGCCGAAGACCCTTTACCTGGGCCGGTCGGTGTTTTTTTATTTACTCAAAAAATTATTCTCAATGGATAATGCTCTTTTACTGAATCGTTTCGAGCGTCTCAGAAATCTTGTTCTTGCTAAACGACCCATTCTTGCCGAGATCCTTCGAAAAAAAGGTCCAAAAAAACTTCTCGATTACGCGAATGAGTATGTCGATGTCAATTTGGCGCCTGCGCTTCCAACACGACAAAGTGAACTCCTCGAAACCGTTCATGAGCTGACACAGGAACGTTTTGGTCTTGAGGTTGCTGATTCGGTTGTTGAACAGTTGAAAAAATATTATTTTGTTTCCACTGCTGATCATCTTGGTCCACTCACGCATCCGTTTTTCGTGAACTCAAATCTTCTCTCTGCGGCGACGATGCTCGCGCACTCTGATCCGGCACTGAAAAATCTCATTGTTCTCGGATGTGCAAATGTCTCCTATAATAATAGCTCTTTTCCCCGTGGTCTTCTTTTTAACAGTTTTACGAATGGTCAGTATGAGTTACGCAAGTTGGCATTTTTGCCATCAAAACCTGACCCGCATATTGTCTATTCGATCGGCCCCTATGGCGCTGATGCTATTGAGAAAATTCATATTTCCCTGAATGCCATGCTGGTTAAACATGAAATCGGAAAGCGCGAACACGGCATTCTCCATGATCTGATTGAAGAGATTTATAACCGGCCTGAAATTCTGGAGTGTAAGGATTATTGTGATCAGGCTGCAAAAACGAATTTTGTTTTGTGGAAGAAATTTTTTCAGGCGAGTGGCGTGACCCTTCCAAACCTCATCCATCTTGAAAAAGAGACGGTCGTCGTGAGGCTCATCAACAAGTATCATCTCTATCAGGACACGATCATTAATCATGTCCTCTTCGATCCCGAGTATGAGGATTATATCAATAATTATTTTGAGGGAATTTATGGTTCATTTTCTCGCGATCAGGCTCGCGGTACGTATCTGTTTTGGGCTTTGCCAAAAGGTCATCGTGAGTACGTTCAGCTCTGGAGAAAAGGGAATTTTCTCGTTTCCAAGGATGAGTCATACAGAATCGAGCTTCATCCTGAAGCTATTAAAACGGCCATGGAATCCAGAGAACTTATTCCTAATATTTTGCTGAAGTTCATGGTTATTTCTTTTTATTATGGCTTGAAGTGTCTCGGGGGATTCAATCAGGTGAATTACCTCACCCTCATGAAAAATAATTACATCAAAATGAATGCCGATCTCGGTAATTATCGCAGTATCGAAATGTGCGCGCGTGCGCAAACCAAAGAGATGATTGATGGCTTGTCTGTGGCTTTTCTTGGGTCTCCTGGAAAACCTTTCGCGCTTGCCACCGGCATAGATCTTATTCTCTATGGCAATAAAGATAGCTGGAATAATCTCATGCATGTCGTACAGAGCCTGACCTTTGACGAGGCGTTCAGTCCACTCCTTCCCGAGATATATCGCATTTCGTATGATAAAAAAGATTGGGATGAAGATGTCCTTCAGATAACCGATAAAGAGATTAGTGAGCTGATGGGAATGGATGATAAGATACGGCCTTCTGCCATGATTTACCCTCACACCTAACCTATGACTTGTTGCATTAATGGAAAATTCGTGAAAGAAAAAGATGCGAAAATTTCAATTTTTGATCACGGTTTTTTGTATAGTGATGGATTTTATGACACGATGAAATCTTTTCATGGAGTGATTCTTGATTTCGAACTTCATCGCACAAGGATCGAAACATCACTTAAAAAGCTTGCACTCAAACTTCCATGGACGATGGAGCAGGTAGGTGAGTGGATTCAAAAAATGGCTTTCATTCATCGTAAATATCTTGCCAGAATCCGCCTCACCATTACCCGAGGTTCCAACGATTTTGATTTTACGAGTTGCAAGCATCCCACACTGATTATTCTTGCTGAGCCAATAACTCTTGACGCTGCTTTGTATCGCCATGGGGTTTCCGTGATGACCTTTTCCATGGTGAGACCGGTGCCCGAGGTCAAAACTCTTGGTCTTATCGGTATGACGGTTGCCCGTCGTTTTCTCTCTGAAAAAAAAGCTTTTGAGGCTATTTTTGTGCATCAAGGACTGGTACTGGAGGGGTCGATCACGAATGTTTTTATGGTGAAACATGGCAAACTGTACACCCCAAAATCGAATATTCTTCCGGGTATTACTCGTGCTGAAGTTATAAGAATTTCACGAAAAGAAGGTTTGAAGATTACGGAGAGAAATATCCGTGTTGCTGAATTTTTGAGAGCCGATGAAATTTTTCTCACCAATACCAAGTTTGGTGTCACGCCGGTGGTTTCAGTGAATGGCCGAAAGGTTGGGAGTGGAAAGGTTGGTCCCGTGACGAAGAACATTATGGGAGCTTTTGAGAGCTATGTGAAGCGGTATTTGGGTCGTAAGAATATTTTGTGAGCTTGAAATATTACGCTGCCCGGTATCCTTCTGGACGACTCGCATCGGCTGTTAATGGATTGATCCTTCGAACGATCGGTGTTGTTGGCCACTGATCTGGATTGACTGGGTAGGGTACTGCGTTCATCCTGATTTGGTAAAAAATAATAAGGGGGGGTGATTTTATTCTTTCCTTGTCTTTTTGTCAAGTTCTGAAGCTGCTTCAGCTTAGATTCGGCTTGGTGAGGTTTGCAGGGTTGAGGATTTTTTTGAGCTGGTCGTTTGGGATGAGATTTTTTTCGAGAATGAGGGCTTCGAGGTGGGTACCACGCCTGAGAGCTTCATTTACGAGTTCGGCGGTCGTGTGGTATCCAAGGTAGGGATTGAGGGCGGTGGCGACGCAGAGGGATTTTTCGAGGAGTTCCTGGCAGCGTTTGGTGTTGGCGATGATCGTGTCGATGCAGAAGATGCGGAACATGTGGAGGCCGTTGCGGAGCAGCGTGCACGAGTCGTGGAGATTTTTGAGGATGAGGGGCGTGAGCACATTGAGTTCGAGCTGACCGTTCATCACGGCGAGTTCGACAGCGCGGTCGTTGCCCTGGACCTGGTAGGCGATCATCTGGACGCACTCGGGGATCGATGGGTTTACTTTTCCTGGCATGATCGAGGAGCCGGGTTCAACTTCGGGAAGGATAATTTCTCCGATGCCGCCGATTGGTCCCATGTTGAGCAATTTGAGATCCTGGGCGATTCGCTGCATGGTGATCGCGAGATTGCGGAGCGCTGACGAGACGGTCGTGAACACATTCATATTGGAGGTCGTCTCGAAGAGATTTTTCGTTGGGGTGAGGGGGAGTTTGGTGAGTTTTGCGAGGTAGCGTGTCACGAGCTTCTGGTACTTTGGGTGTGTGTTGATGCCGGTTCCGAGGGCGGTTCCGCCGAGTCCAATTTCGTAGAGCAGTGTGGTGGCGCGTTTGAGTTCGGCGATATCTTTTTCGATGGCGACGGCGAGTGACTCAAACTCTTGACCGAGGGTGACGGGCACGGCGTCTTGCAGATGTGTGCGTCCGACTTTGAGAATGTTCGCGAATTTTTTTGCTTTTACGTGGAGAGATTTGGCGAAGAGGGCGGCTTCTTTGGTGAGTTCGTGCGACTCCCACGCGATGGCGATACGAGTGCTCGTCGGGAAGACGTCATTCGTGGACTGCGCCATGTTGACGTGATTGTTTGGATTGACCGGTTTGTAGGAGCCTTTGGCGTTTGCGCCGTTTGCGCCGCCGAGAATTTCGTTCGCGCGGTTGGCGATGATCTCGTTGATGTTCATGTTGTAGGGCGTGCCGGCGCCGGCCTGGAAGATATCGATCTGAAATTGGTCGTCAAATTTTCCGACCATGAACTCGTCGAGCGCCTGAAGGATAGCTTTTGCGAGTTTCGGGTCGAGTTTTTTGAGTTCGGTGTTTGCCTGGGCTGCCGCGTACTTCACGCAGGCGATCGCTTTTCTGAAGGTTGCCGGTGCGGTGATTCCGCTGATCTGAAAGTTGGCGAGGGCGCGGGTCGTGAATGAGCCGTAGTAGGCCTCTGTCGGTACTTCAATATTACCGAGGGCGTCGTTTTCGAGGCGGGTGAGGGTGGAGGTTTTTTTCGGGCTGGATTTCATACGTTGGAGTTTGTAGATTGAGAGTTGGAAAAATGATCAAAAACAGTCTGTCATGGATTCTTTTTCTACGCAATTCTCCTTGGGGAAATTTCCTAGGACGGTAATTTATTCTGAAATAGGGGCAAATAACGACCCTTTTCTAGAATAAAAAACATGCGCGCGCAAACGCAATCTGATGAAAATGTATTGGCTACCCAATAACTTTCTCACCGAAACCATCCATCATAAAACGTCACTTTCA
>CAYHPV010000015.1:0-4693 GCA_964358735.1 uncultured Candidatus Peribacteria bacterium
CTTCGAGGACGCTCGGGCCCTCTTTTCGCATACCACTCTTTTCCCATCCATTTCCAGTATTGCGAAGCTCATAGACAAACGGCGGTTTTTCCCGGTAGGCGATGAGGAGCGCAAGCGCCTCCTTTTCTCCGAGATGATCAGCTTTCATCACAAGGAAAGCGGTGTACATTTTTTTCGCCTCTTCTTGTGGCAGAGTTTTTTCACCAACTTTTATGGTCGCACCACCACGGGTTTTAATAGCTTCTATCAAAAAATCTCGGCAGATAGGAAGACTAAATCCATGTTCCTTCCCAATGCCTCGATAAATTTTGAAGAGAACTTCGTGAGTCTGCTCAACCATATCTTCCCCATAACCCATTCGTTCTGGAGCCGCGAGAAATTTCGAAAGTTTTATCAACTTTGGTTTACCGTGCTCATCAAGCGCAATCTTGAAAATCTCTTTACCCTTGCGGATAGACGGCACCATTTCCAGCTGAATCACATTCTGAAGTTTATCAAATGCCTGTGGCAACTCTTTCACACGCAATGTATGGAGAAGGAGGGCTTCTGAGCCTTTTGCGGTAACATTAAGCTTGTCAAATCCTTCAAGTTTGTGACTCTTTTCAAGAAGTCCATCAAGTAACGCCGTTGTTTCTTCGCGGAGACGTTCACCGAGGAGTTCTTCATTAGGATTATCTTTGAGTTCTTTCTCAAGTTTATGGGCGATAGCAGCCGCATCGCTCTGAATATTTTTAAGAATAACTTTATTCGCAGCAATAAATGCCATAAAGTCCTCATATTTTTTTAGATCTTCAGGAGAAACAGGCTTCTTATCTTTTTGCTGCATCTCATCTTTCCAAAAAAGTTCCTTATCAACTCCTGGCCGAGGCGCCTGTCCATATTTTGTTACAAGTTTACGGCAAACAACCTCATTTTTATTAATATCCTCAATGCTCTCAATTTTTTCTACACCAATGATTTCTTTTTCATTTTTCTTAACAATAGTTTCGGGTTGCACCTCAGATTTTTCAGGGTGGCTCTCGGGCTTGGTTTCCGGTTGATCCGCCACAACTGCCTCAGGATGATTCTCAGGAAGAGTTTCTTTTTCTTTCTTTTCTGGAGCGGTCTCATGGTGTTCGGCATGTTTGATCGGCGCAACTGTCTCTGGATGATTCTCCGTAAAAAAAAGTGCATGAACATGTGGCTCATTTAAAACATTCTTCAAGTTATGAAGTACTACTAGCTGCTTCTCTATAACATCTTTTTCTAGAGTATCCATCACAGGAGTTTTCAACTGAGCAGTCAAGTCTCTAATTTTCTGGTTAATTTTATGCCCATTCTTTTCGATGGCCTCAGCAACAAGCCTACGAACTTCGGTATTAAATTGATTTTTTCTTCCATCGTCCAGTTTGTCGGAATTGATGCGCACTGCACGCTGAATATTTTTACACGTATCAAGAAACGAACCTTTTGGATTCTTCAAAACGGTAATGACATCTTCGAGCGATTTGGTATCAAGATCAGTAAGCATTCGATCAAGATTGCCTGTAAATCTTTTATCCAAAATCTTCTCCTGATCCAAAGTGAGAACTTTTTTGTCCTTATCTTCTGGTGCCGGTGAGCGTGGATCTGGGATATGCGGAGTAGCTGACATAGTGTTTTATTTTATTTGTTTTGATGGAGAAGGTTACTCTCGATTTAGCTCAGGATACTGCTCCACGAGCTGATCCCACGAGAGGTCGTTGCGTAAGGCATCTTTTGCGAGCTGTGAAGCGCGCATCGGGTCGGTCGCGAGGATTCTGATAATGGTTTCTTTCACCTGGTCTTTGACCTCGAGCTTCTGTCCTTCACTTCGTGTCGAACCGAAATCGCCGAGCACCGGAAATGTTTCACGAAAAATTTCAACAAAACCATCGATGTCTTCCACCGTGGATGTCTGTCCAAAAATCAAAAGAATCGCCATGATTTCTTCCACGCTAATTCGCTTCGATTCGAGCTCTTTCGCGAGAAAAAGTTTTAAATCATTTTGCAACTCAACATAACCAAGTGTGTTTGTTTCCATAGATGTGTTTTTATTTTTCTCATCATTATAGCACGTTAAGGCTGGATTGTAAAGCAATTGAGGGCAGGCATGGCAAAAGACCTTCAGTAGCTTAAAGCCAGAATTAAACAACATTTTAATAGTATAAAAAGGACTCTTTTCCTGGCACAAAAAGAGCCATTCTACCCCCCAACCACCACCGCCCTCTTCACCACTCGAAACGTGGCTGGATCCTTTGGATTAAAAAGCTTACCGGAATCCGCCCACTCAAACTGCCAGTGGGTTCGATGTCGTTTTTTATCTTCAGAAAGGCCAATAAAACCATCTTGCATGGCCTCATTGAGATTTTTAAATTCAATAACGGTGCCAGCAGGAACATCATCAAAGTTGGAAACTTCCGCCGCCGCCATCTTTGGCCGACCCGAAGCATCAGGCGTACTCGGCACCGTATTGGCCGATTTTTCACCAGCCTTATGGGCAACAATCGCCCCACCCACGCCAAGCGCAATCGCGCCAGCCAGAAGACCACCTCGCAAAAGAGTTTTTCCAGAAACACTTGGAAGATGTACATTTGGAAGTTTCACGGAAGGAAGACTCACGCTCGGAACTTTCGGAGCCTGCACCTCGCGAACTTTACGCGCAATGTCTCCCATCTGCGCACCCACCGAAGCGGCACCACGTTTCACTCCAGCCCCCACAGCACCCAATCGCGCACCCACACTCGAGGCAAGTTGTTTCTGAACCAAAGGATCTGCGTTTGCGGCATCGAGAGCCGCTTCAAGTGAGGTACGTTTATCACTGGACGGCCCAACACAGGCAATCGTAAGAAATAATTTTCCATCACGCCGAAAAATAGCAGAAGAGGTATCACTAAAAATCACATTCGCATCATTCGAAACAGCAAGAAACACATCATGCACACGCACCTCATGCATCAGTTTCAAAACAGCAAGCCGTTCAGGGCTCAAAGAAGCGAAAATTTCATCATACTGAGAAAGTTCATCATCCAAACTTATATAATCATTCACAACGGTAGCATGATTGATCGTCATCTCACGGAGACGATACTGTTGCTGAATATCTTTGATATGCCGAGTCGCCTGGTGGGCCGCAGCATCCTGTGCAAAGAGCAGCGCAAAATGTTGCATAACCATGTTGACGCCATTTTTCGGATTAATAAAAAGATCGCCAGCCAACTTCGGCCCATACATATATTTGGTTCCATTCGTCACGAGCCGAATCGAAGCACTTTTCAAAAGGGCTTGCTCAGGAGGAGAAAAGGATGCATAGGCATCACCGAGAAGTGTAAAGATAGTTTCAAGATCTCGCTTATTTTGTTCTCGAAATTCCGTCGTCGCACTCAAACTTCCAAAATGCTTTTTGTGTGCCGCGAGTTTTTTTTCAAAAACACCCGGGTCCATCATGGTGATGGTATCATCAGATTCTGGATTTTGTGGAGGTGTTTGTGCCATAGATTTTTATTATCGTTCTTTATTTTCTATAAAAGTAATTTTCTTTGTCGATTGATTGAGCTGGAACGTATATACCGGAAATGGCTCAACCGAGGCAAGCTTTCCTTTTGCGTTCACGTAGAGAGAAAGCGCCACTTTGCCATCAGGAGTCGAGACCTCAAAAACCTGTTGTGCTTTTCCAACCCCGGCAATATTTTTTTCAACCGCGCGATACGATAATTTTTTTCCTGCAGGAGCCTCGAGTGTATAGGGCGCCTCTTTTCCATCCAGGCGAAGAGTGAGTTTTCCATTTTCAAATCGAAGAGCTTCCTTTGGTTTTTCTGGCGCGGTAGGTGCCGGCTTGAGTTTTGGCGCAGGATAAAGCTCTTTGTACCAATCAATCGCATCTTCAATATCATCCACAATATCATCAACTCCATCATCGTAGGTGATATGAATTTCCGCGCGATCTTTGGAAGACAATCCAGCCTTGAGTCCATCAAGCTCAAAGGTATGCGCGGGCGTCAGCACGATGGCGAGTTTTCCAGCGAGGCCGGCATCGATCTTGCTGCGAACTTTCGTAAAGGCCGCATCAATATCGACAAGATATTTTCGCATGTCTTGATAATCAAAATCTGGATTCTTGGTATCATACTCAATTTTGATACCATGTTTTTTAATCAGGCCCTGTACCTCCGTGGCAAATGAGAGCTGATCACGATTTTCAGGTAGTGAGGGCAGAGGTTTCGGCCCGGGCCCAATATCTTCAGGTAAATCAACAGCTCCCGGCACTGGCCCTCGCTCTCCGCGACGATGTGGCTCATTACGATCGGGATGCGGAGCTGGAGGAACATATATTGGTGCAGGTTTCGGCTGCGGTGCCGGCCTTGGCGCAGGAGCTGGTGCTACTGGAGGCTGCGGCATTGGTTTTGGAACCGGCGCTGGCGCTCTTTGTGGATTTCGATGTGGCTCATTACGATCGGGATGCGGAGCTGGAGGAACATAGGGTTTCGGCTGCGGTTTCGGAGCAGGTGCGACAGGCGGCACTGGTTTTGGTGGCACAATAGGCTGCGGTTTTGGCTGAGGCGCAGGCGCCGGTGGCTGAACTGGCTGTGGTCCAGGCTTCGGAACCGGTTTTGGTATTACTACTGGCTGTGGCCCAGGCTTCGGAACCGGTGGCATAACTGGAGGCGTTGGCCCCGGCACCACCCTTCTCGGCGCA
>CAYHPV010000015.1:4793-8998 GCA_964358735.1 uncultured Candidatus Peribacteria bacterium
CGGAACCGGTGGCATAACTGGAGGCGTTGGCCCCGGCACCACCCTTCTCGGCGCAAGCAAAAGGACACCGGATTTTCGATGACCTTCACCAATCACCGTCTCGAGTTCGAGGTAAAAAATATTATCCGTCACGAGCAAAAGATTCTTGTCATAGATTTGCGCAGCATCCTGTGCACGCTGAAACGCGAGCGCAAGATCAAATAATTTTCCACCACTCAAAAACATATCTCGAGCACGAGGATCAGCCTCAAGAAAAGCCTGTGGATCAGCAGCATCGATATAGGCCTGAATAAGCTTCACATTATCATCTCGAAGTTTTCGCGCAGAAGCGGGTTCGAGTTTTTTTAGTTTCAAAAGCGTTTTGAATGCATTCTTTTTTTCCTGATGCCACGTCGGTCCGTTCTCTTTAATTTTATTAAGAAGATGTTTTGTCCCATCAGTTCCACCCTGAAAAATGAGTTCCAGACCGGGAAATTTGCCCGATCGCACCACCCCAGCAATTTTCTGTAAAATCTCTGTAGCACGATTACCATCTTTCGGATTCTGGTGTTTTCCAAGTTCGTAATGAAGCAACGCCTTGCGAATAGCCTCGGGTGTTTCCTTAATTTCTTTCGCTACGTCTTCATATAATTTTTGCTGTCTTTTGATTTCCTCTTTTTCAAATTCACGATCTTCCGTCGCCTTCTTTTTGGCAGCCTCTTTAGCTTTTTTCGGATCCGGTTTTTCTTTAGGTTTCTCAGGAGCCGGCATCGACCCCAGGGGCGGAGCGGATAAACCGCCCCAAAAATGGACAAACTTTTGCTCGAATAACGAAAAAGACATAGGGTGAGTTTTTATTTTTATTTCACCCAAGTATAGCAAAAAAGAGCCAAGATGTCGAGTGCTAATTAAGCCTCCTCCTCTCTGACCTCCCCCACCACCCGATCAATAAACAGCTTTGCATCGAGGTGATCGATCTCGTGTTGGATGATTCGGGCATTCAAACCATCAAGTGACAACACCACTTTTTCCATTTTTTTATTAAAAAACATCACCGTCAGACTCGTAAATCGAGGTACACTTCCCCATTTGCCACGCAGACTGAGACATCCTTCCTCATGTGATGCCTTATCACGAGAGTGCGTGAGAATCTCAGGGTTGATCATCACGATCACATTTTCATGTTTTGTCCCAGGGTTCAGTTTCGCAAGAGCAAGCCGAAAATTCACACCAACTTGCGGCGCGGCTATCCCAATGCCATCGGCAAGATTCATCGTCTCGTGCATATCACGAATCAGTTTTTCAAGAAGCCGGTCAACTTTTTTTATCGGCGCAGAAACAGTCCGTAAAATACTATTGTCTGCTCCGCTGGTGATGGGTAAATGTGCCATATAAAAAAATTATTTCTCTTGCTTCAAAAAGCTCTCTATAAAGCCATCAATATCTCCATCAAAAATCGGCTCTACGCTATGTTCTTCGTGATCCGTTCGATGATCTTTTACCATTTTATATGGATGAAGTACATAGGAACGTATCTGATTTCCCCATGACATTTCCACCTTCCCGCCTTTTAAATCACTCAACGTCTGGGCATGTTCACGCTCCATCATATCCGCAAGTCGCGAGGCAAGAATGGTCATGCAATGTTCTTTATTCTGCAGCTGGCTGCGCTCCGTCTGGCATGCGACCACGAGACCGGTTGGAAGATGCGTAATGCGAATCGCCGAATCCGTCTTCTGAACATTTTGCCCACCCGGCGCGGATGACCGGTACGTATCAATCCGCAAATCATCTTTTTTAATTTCAATTTCAGAACTCGAAGAAATTTCCGGCAACACCTCAATGAGCACAAAAGAAGTTTCACGCGAACCCTTGGCATTAAATGGACTATGGCGTACGAGTCGGTGTACCCCATTTTCGCCCTTGAGATAGCCATACACAAACTCACCTTCGATTGATATCGTCGCGCTTTTCAGCCCCACCTCTTCTCCGGAAGACTGATCAAGAATTGCAACTTTGAAGTTATGTTTCTCCGCCCATCGCAAATACATACGCATCAGTATCTCGGCAAAATCTTGCGCATCTTTTCCACCCGTTCCGGCATGAATGGAAAGAATGGCGCTGTGGTCATCATATTTTCCATTGAGAAATGTCCGAATTTCGAGCACGCGCCAATCACGCTGGAGCGTCGCCACCATCTCAGAAAACTCCTCCGCCGTTTCAGGATCTTCTTCAGAGTGAACACTCGGCTCGAGATCAAGGAGCTCCTGTAAATCTTTTTGCAACTTTTCCCAGGCAGCGACAAACGTTCGCGTATGACTCGCCTCACGACTGATCTGCTGGGCATGTTTTTGATCATCCCAGAAATCCGGCTCCTGCATGACGAGATCGAGCTGCACGACCTTATGTCGCTTTTCCTCGAGATCAAGAGCTTTCAAAGCTTTGTGAATTTGCGTTTGGAGATCCTCAAGTTGTGTTCTGAGTTCGTGCATAAGCGATCGTACTCTAGCATAAGCTCGGCAGCCCTGCCAGTATTGTAAAAAGCCACCTGAAAAGCTAAAGTATCTCCATGTCGACCGCCAGAAAAATCCTCGGAAGCACCATCTCGCAATTTTTTGGAAAACTTATTGTTGGACTTCTGAGCATCATCGTCATTAAATTATTAACCGGCTACCTCACGCAGTCACAGTATGGTGATTATAATTTTATCTACGATTTTCTCGCTGTCTTCGGAATTATCGCTGACCTCGGACTCTACACCGTGGCCGTCCGCGAAATGTCCAAAGACGAATCAAAAATAGAAATACTCCTTGGAAATATTCTCACCATTCGGACGTTCGTCGGGATCATCGCGATGCTTACCGCGATCGGCGTCGGATTTTTCATTCCGATATACATGCCATGGTACGCCACAGCGGCCATTCCTTACGGCATAGCGATCGCATCAGTAACCGTTCTTCTCGCCATTCTCAATGGAACCCTCACGAGTGTGCTGCAAGTACACTATCGCATGCGCGAATCCGCCATCGCCGCGATTATTGGAAAAGTAATTTCCATCGCCTACATCGCCTACATTGTTTTGATTGCACTCACGCAGGATGCCAGTACCGGTTTCTATCATGTCATTGCTGCAGGAGTCATCGGAAATGCCGCGATGCTCATCTATACCTACTGGTATACTCGCCGCTTCACGCACATTGCGTATCGCTTCGACTGGAATATTATTCGTGATGTTTTTATTAAAGCACTTCCATACGGTCTGGCACTCATGCTCTCGACTATCTATTTTCGTCTGAATACCATCCTGTTATACAATATCAAAGGCCCAGAAGAAGTGGCTTTCTACAGCGTCGGAATGCGTCTCATCGAAAGCCTCACCGTGATCGCACTCTACTTCATGAACTCCGTACTTCCCGTCCTCACGCAGTCCCTGGAAAAGCATGATGGAAAACATCAATCCATTATTCAAAACGCGTTTGATTTTCTCGCGATGCTTGGATTCGCGCTCGCCGCCGGCGGCCTCGTACTTGCTTATCCCTTGGTCGCCATCGTGAGTAAACCGGAGTATCTGAGTCGGATTTCAGAAGGCATATACGGATCAGATATTGGCTTACAGATACTGCTATTTGCGCTTATGTTTTCGTTTATCAATACGCTGTTTTCATTTGTACTCATCTCGGTGAATCAGCAGAAAAAACTTTTATGGATTAATCTCGGTGCCATCGTCATGAATCTCGCGCTCAATATGCTCGTGATTCCCAAATACGGATTTCGCGGGGCAGCAGTAACCAGCGTAATCGCCGAGTGTTATATTTTGGCAGTGACGTTCATCACCGCAAAAAAATTCCTGACATTCGATCTCAAGCTCGGAAATCTCGCAAAAATAATTCTGTCATCAGTGGTCATGGGCGCCGCCGTACTCTTTCTCCGCGATCCGACTTTTTCGCTCCTGGAAAACAAAAATCTGCTCCTCCTCATTCCACTCGGCGCCACCATATTCGCCGCCATGCTCTGGTTGACCGGCGTCATCACCCGCGCCCGCCTCCGTGAAGTTTTCAAAAAAGATGCCCGTGCCGAGCCGGAAATTATCGAATCAAATCCTTCACAGTAGTACAGAGGCCACTACCCCACCAGCCCTGCAGCAATCTCGCGAAACCTCTCCCCACGTTCTTTATAATTTTTAAATTCATTGAAACTCGCCGCCGCCGGTGACATCAAAATCACCA
>CAYHPV010000015.1:9098-13730 GCA_964358735.1 uncultured Candidatus Peribacteria bacterium
ACGCACGCATGATGCCCCGCAGCGACCGCCTCCCCAATTCTCACACCCGCCGGTCCCATCAGAAAAATCCCGCGCAAGTGCACCATCTGCGACAGCCGCCACCCAAGCGCGCCAAAATCACTTCCTTTTTCACTTCCACCAGCAATCAAATAAAATGGCTTACCCATGTCATTAAATGCATTGCACGCGGCCAGACATGCTTCAGGAGTCGTCGAAAAAGAATCATTATAACACGCCACCCCCGCCCCGCCGCCACTCACCGGCTCCAATCGATGCGGCAATCCATGAAACTCACGAAGCACCCGCGCCATCACCTCATGCGAAACCCCAAGTTCCTGAGCGACCACACACGCCGGCAAAATATTTTCCCAGTTGTGCCGCCCAAGTAAGCCAATATCTGACACACGAATTAATTCACGCGGCCCACGTTCACGCGGATCCGCATCTGTCTCATCCAGCCACCACAACGCACCATTCTCAAACCATAGTGGCGGACTCCCAAAAGTTTCATCGAGAAAATTTCGAGGACGCGAACTAATATACACCTTCAGCCCCTCCCCGAGCGCGCTAAACTCTTTTGCATAAGGATAATCCTGGTTCAGCACCGCAATATCGCCACCACGCTGAAATGCCATAATCGGATATTTCGACTCGTGATATTCTTCCACCGACGAATGATAATCCATATGATCCGACGTCACATTCAGCACGACGGCCACCGAAGGACTCATCTCCAGATCGACCAACTGAAAACTCGACAACTCCAAAACCACGAGAGAATCTTCGCTCACCTCATCTAAAAACGAAACCGCCGGCACCCCAATATTTCCTCCAAGAAAAACTTTTCTCCCACTCCGTCGCAGCATCTCCGTAATCAACGACGCCGTCGTCCCCTTTCCTTTCGTCCCCGTCACACCAATCACCGGAACCTTACAATGCTCAAAAAAGTACTTCGTCATGCTCGAAACCTCGGTCTGACTACCCGCATCATTTATAAGTTCAGTAATTTCCGCCCCAAAAAAAGAAATCCCCGGACTCCGAAATACCACATCAAAATCCCGCAAACCATTCAAATATCCGGCCCCACCCCGAAATTCAACTCCATCCGATAATCCAGAAACTTTCTCACTCTGATCGCACACCGTCACATCACCAAAACCATGTCGCAACAAATATTCGCACATCGCACGCCCCTCAACTCCATACCCGAGAATGGCAATCTTATCAGTTTTTTCCACGCACACAGATTATCATTTATTCTTGAAAAGGTCGAGACAACCCAAGTCGATTCAGTCCATCCCGCGCGGGATCATAGACACACGGAATGAAGTTCATGACATATACCCCCTCACGAACCTGACGAACGATAAATGGTTGCTCGCTAAAATATTGAGCAGGATTCTCTGAGGCGCTATTGCCACTCTGAGACAAAGAGCGGGGAGGATCAGCGAGATTTGTACAGGCCTCCTTCACGAGCGCAAAAAGTCTTCCAACTCCACCAGCCACCGCCTTTGGAATAGACGCCTGAGCACGAAGTGGAAGTCCCTGCCGATACTGCTCCAACTCATCAATGAGCTCTTCAAATATTTGCCATTCCTCCGCAGTAAGTATCTCATCAAGGGTCATTTCTTCTCCAAGATGTTGGTGTAAAATATGAAGCACATCGTTCATCGCATAATGATGAGCAGAGCTTGGGTTATACCCCCCATCACGATCATATCCATAGAGACACTCGGCAATCACACCGGCACGTAATTGTTGAATTTTTTCCGGATCAGTTTCATTCTTGGCGCATAAAGATAGCAAATACTCAACGAACTCAAGTCCCTTGAATCTTGTCACCCATTCTTGAAAAAGTTCACCAGGTTCCTGCGGGCCCAATAATTTTTTTTGTTCATCGGTAAGTGTAGCAGGATGCGGGATAGGAAGAGCCCCCGAAGAATCATCACCCAAATCCTCATGCAGCCCTTTGAGATATACCACCTCCCCCTGTCCATCCCAAACCGACGCGCGAGGGACTCTCTTCGGTTCACTAGCCATCACTCTTTCTCGATGTTCCCTCACAAGTGGTCTTGGCGCAGGCCGTTCAGAAGCCATAGTGCGCACCACACGATCAGGTCGAGTAGGTTTCAAAAATTGAAAAGAAGAAGAAGGAACACCATCGGCGGGAAGATCATCTTCTGCCCTCTTCACAATCGTCGGCTGCCATGCCGGAATTTTCTCTTCCGCGATACGAGCTTCATCTAATGTATCAAGACGCAATATTTCTGCATCAAATGCATTCTCATCAAAATCAGATAGTGCTGAATTTGAAAATAAAATTTCAATTACCGCTCTTTTTTGATCAACAATTTCGGATAGGTTATGCAAAGTACGAATTCCAGTTTCCATAAAATCAATTCTCTCTAAAATTCGCTGAAGCTCTACCTGCATCCAAGCCTTGACGGCAGATGCAAACCTAAGAGCATCATCAAGTTCTGCAACAACTTCAGGATCAAGAGATAGAGTATCATCCTCATCAGCTTCTCGAGCCATCGCAGCCTCTCTCCACGACGTATCAGCAAGAACCCGCGCATGAATATCATCATCACGTGGAATAAGAACATACGGTCTTTCAAAGGTCGATCCGGGAGGAAAATTTGCAGCAGAGAAACGGAAAATTAAATATGGACACCGGTCATCACGACTATTTTTCGAAAGAATATTATGAAGATTCTTCGACAACATATCAATAGTTCCATCATATCCAAGACGCTGCAAACCCTCAAAAATCTCCCGTATATGAAGATATTCCCCGGCATGTTCGATAAAAAACTGATGCGCCAAAGCAGATACAGAACCAGGCACATTATAATGTTTGGAAAGAAAACTACCGAGATAATCAATAAACCGCGCCTTGGTATCAGCATCAGCGACCCACGGCGACTTCGGAAAAAAAGATGCATGGGAATCAGTAGGTGTATTTTCAGCAGATGACACTACGGGCTTCGGCACAGGCTCCGGCACAGATTTTATATCGAGCGCAGCCGGAGCATCCCGCAACGCAGCCTCGGGATCAAAATCAGCAAGCACATCCCTATCCACAAAACGATCAAACTTCTTCTTTCTCTCGCCCCTCATAACTTTTACAACACTCTCTTTCGTCTCATTCCGCAAAAACGGCACCGCCCACGACTCATCAGTAAGAACCTCGGGAACCTGAGCGACCGGAACAAGAACAAAGGGCAAATGAGTGCCGGGCATGAGTCCACTTGGTTTGGAAGGACGCACAATTTGATAGGGCATAGCAGGTGACTTTCCAGACCGCTGGTTAGATGTCCGGACAACCATGTTATTGACAACGGATTTTGTATCAAATCCTGTCCAATTTTTTTGTCGTAAAGCCTCAGCTATTTCCTCGGGATCGACATACTCCCCCATTCGCGTGATCAAATAAGCATCAATAACACCAATAAAAGTGCGATTCCTGAGACGCGAGGCCATCTGAGCCTTTTGCTCCGGACTAAACTTCCACGGTGACTCTGGATATTTTCCATGAACAATAGTCGCAGAGGTCGAAGCAATGCCGGTATCAAGGGCTGCAGAACGTTGACTATTGGCCCCACCATCATTCATAAAAGTTTTTTTACTTGCACCATACTACGCAATTTCGTCTATTGCGTAAAGTGGGTAATCAGTATGCAATAGCGCTTATAAAAGCTCCCGTATCACCTCCTCATCCGCCGGTGGAAACTCGTACTCACCCAACTCAGTAACACGCACCCACTTCACCTCCTGCCCCTCTTTGCCAAACGGCTCACCGAGCAAAATCTGACAACGATGCCAACTCAGTGCAACATATCGATCGCCATAATCATGCTCCGTATGCATAAATGGCGGACGCACCGCCGCCTCAATTCCGAGCTCTTCAAAAAGCTCTCGTTTCAGACACGCACGCTCATTTTCTCGCGCCTCCAATTTGCCACCCGGAAACTCCCACAGGTCTTTGAGATGTTTTTTATTCGTACGTTTCTGGATAAGCACTTCCTGATTTCTGCCACTCCCCCGCCAGATAATACCTGCTGCAACTTTCATAAAAGGCACATCGCCATCTCGTGAAATATTTTTTGATATTTTTTTCGAAATTATTTTCTTCCCATGCTTCCGATTTTTTTCACCACTCTTCTCGGCCTTCTTCAATCCCTTCAACTCCCCCGCCGCATAATCCATCAAACCCTGATAAAACTCACGCGCCGCACCCTTGGGACAAGCACGTGCAGCAATGACTCGAAGCTCCTTATCCTCCAGTTCTCCAAAAAAATGCTTCAACATCTGTCGCACATTGGTGTCCATCGGAATCACATCTTCTCCGCAAGAAAAAGCGAGAATTGCATTCGCCGTATAGTCGCCAACCCCGGGAATCTTTCGTAACCCCTCATACGTCAGCGGAAAAATTCCACCAAACTCACCCATCACGACCTGCGATCCCACAATCAAATTCCGAAATCGTCGATAGTATCCCAGCCCGCGCACATATTCGAGCACCTCCTCCCACTCTGCACGCGCCAGCACATCCACCGATGGAAATCGCTCCATAAATTTCACAAAAAAAGCCACCACCCGCTCCGCCTGCGTCTGCTGCAGCATCACCTC
>CAYHPV010000016.1:0-10495 GCA_964358735.1 uncultured Candidatus Peribacteria bacterium
TTTATCATCGATATCCGTGTAATTACTCACATATTTCACACGGTACCCTCGATACACAAAATATCTTCGAATGATATCAAAAACCACCGCGCTCCGTCCGTGACCAAGATGTCCAAGATCGTAGACCGTCGGACCACAAACATACATGGAGATAACCCCTTCATTCAAAGGAACAAAATCCTCCTTGGTTCGTGTGAGACTATTGTAAAAACGGATCATATAAGAGAAAGTAACGTACCAGAAAGTGACTGTACCAGAAAGGTAAGAATTTCCAAAAGAATAATAACGTAGATGGCAGAAATATCGAGCATCCCAATCCGATGGGGAATGATTTTTACAAACAAAAAGAAGGGCTCGGTGACATCGTGAATGAAAGTAACAATGGCATTATGTTCATGCTGCAAATGTGGGAGCCAAGAAAGAATAATTCGCGCAAAAACCGCAAAGTTCAAAAGGCGAATCAGAATAGTAAGAAAATAGAGGAGGAGTTGGATGAATTCCATACCCGCCCATTGTACCAGAAGAGAGGCCACTCTCAAAATGACGTTTACCAGTATTTACCGACGCCTTCGCAGAAACGCACCAACTCCAAGACTGAGAGGAATAAGCCACAAAACTTCGGGTCCAGTGTCACCATACACCGAAGGCGTCTCACTCAGTCCATCGGCGGAAGGCATACCATTAATAAGTTTCGGGTCATTTGGAGTCGCAATAATCAACGTGCCACCCTCGCCAAGATTCCCAAAGGTATCCACCGCGACCACGCCGAAGTAATGAGTCACAGAATTTGAGAGATTCGGAACATACCACTGAGTAACCACACCCTGCGTATCGACATATTTTTCAAGTGATGATGGAGAAGTCCCATAGTAAATTCGGTATCCCTTCAGAGAAAATGAGGCATTCGTAGCATCTTTCCATTTCAAAGACACCCGAAAATTACCGGGAGTCGCTTGCACATCCGTCACGGGTTTGAGCGCCGCACCACCCTGGGTAACCACGAGCTTCGCGGTATGAGTAAGCGTGGTCTGATTATTGAGGGCATCGGTCACGATAAATTTCAGTGGATACTCGCCAGGTGTCGCCGGTGCGAGAAATGCACCCTGATAGATACCAGGCTGGGCAGGATCTTCTACGAGCTCGGTAAAGAAACCCTCCTGATCGAGAACCACCTTTTGAAGATGTTTCTCAGAACGAAGCTTCATCTGGACACTCAGGCCAGGAATAGCCGTAAATCCGGGAAGAAGGTCGAGCTGTTCAATCGTTGGCGGAGTACTATCGATATTGATCGTCACTTTTTGAGAGGTACCAAGAATCACCCCATTTTGATCGACAGCCACGGCGCTGAGTTCATGTGGCCCATCAGCAAGTGCCGGCGTCGTAAACTCATACAAACCGGTCAAACCAGCCACCGCCACACCAAGCTCAGTAGTTCCGTCGTAAATTTTCACATCTTTACCGGCGGTAGCCGTGCCACTCACGGTCTGGACTCCTGAACTATACGTTCCCGGAGAAGGAGAGGTGATGGCAACCGCTCCGGTAGCCACGATACCTCCACCCTGGACAACAACCACCGATGTTCCAACCAGCGTCGGTTTCACGGTATCGCGAACCTCAAGTTGAAAAACGCCTTCTTGCTGAAACTGCATCGCAAGAGGAAACGTATGCTTTCCAAGGTCAGTGCCCGTAAACTTGTAATCTTTCGGAAGACTGGCATAGAGACCATTATCACCGAGGGCGGTAAAATGAATCGTACCCGTGTAGTTGATAACCGGAGAGTGATTGGTATCATAGACGGCAACGGTAAAGTCGGCGGGCTGATTCACCTTCACGCTCGTCGGCATTTGCTCAAACTCAAAACCAAAAGCCGTACTCTGCGTGACAACCTGCGCAACAATCGTATCGGGATCACCTCCGGCACCAAGAGATGAAGCCGAATCATAGAGAATGGAAACCGGCTGACCAACCGCGAGACCCTCCGTGAGATCATAAGCGGTATAACGCGAAAGCCCATCAAGAGAAGAAGTCACGGCAAAAGAAACCTCACCATATTCATTGGTCATCGTAACACCAGCGCGAAGAGGACGAATCAAATCATGATCTCGACTCGACTGAAGAGCAATGGTATGACGGGGAACCGGAAGGCCAGCAACCGTATTCACCACCACGCGTACCGTCGCAAAATCGTAGGCCCCCGTACGCACAACGCTTTTTCCGCTACTGACGCGAGAAAGAAACGGAGAGACAAAGTCAGGCAGCACCGCAGCCGAAACAAAACTCTGTGCAAAAAAGATGCTGAGAATGATCGAGGCGAGGCCGAGGCGAATATATCGTGTCATGATTGAGGGGTATTTTTTAAACTTCCCATCATTATACCTCAAAAAAGCAGCTTTAACCACGCACACCGCATGACAAAAACAAGAATTAAAGTATAGCTAAAGCTCCAGGGTAATTACAAAATCAGCATCCCATCCCCAAAGCTAAAAAAACGGTATCGTTCCTCTACCGCGATACGGTAAGCCTCTCGGGTGCGTTCATACCCGGCAAAGGCAGCCACCAGCATCAGGAGGGAGCTCTTTGGAAGATGAAAATTGGTAATCAGTCCATCAATAATCTTCCACTCATATCCGGGATAGATAAATAATCGAGTCGAACCAATCTGGGGAACCAGTAAATCGCCATCCATACACCCCTCAAGAACACGCGTCGAAGTCGATCCCACAGAAATAATGCGGCGACCTTCACGCTTCGCGCGCATAATACTTTCGGCAGTATCGACAGGTAGCTCAAAAAATTCCTCATGCATGACGTGCTCCGTAATATTTTCACTCGAAACGGGGAGAAAGGTTCCCGGGCCCACATGGAGACGGACAAACTCAATGTCCACACCACGCTCGCGCAAGACACTCAGGAGCCGCTCGGTAAAATGAAAACCAGCCGTCGGCGCCGCGACACTTCCGGGCTCACGCGCGTAGACATTTTGATAAAGGTCCACGCCATCCTTCGAAGTAATGTAGGGTGGAAGGGGAACACTCCCAATATCAGCAAGAAGAGAAAAAACATCCCTTCCTTGTTTGTCAGACACTCGGACCACCCGATACCCATAGGATGACTCAGGCAAAATATCGAGAACTTCAAGGGAAACATCGGCATTGATCGGCACCACCGACCCAACACGAAAAAATTTTCCCGGGCGCACCATGACCTCCCACGAGCGGGCACCCCAGCAGGGGCGTCCCTTGGGGGTCAGCAGACTTGTCCCTTGGGGGCCACCTGGCAGAACCCTCACAAAAAAAATCTCACACTCTGTGTCGCGATAGTTGAAAAGAATTCGCGCAGGAATAACCTTGGAGGTATTAAACACGAGTACATCTCCAGCTCGCAAAAATTCGGGAAGATCAAAAAAATGCTTATGAAGTATTTTATGAAGCATCTGGGGGGCATCGTTAAAATTTCTCCGTAACACCATCATGCGAGAGTGATCTCGGGGCTCGACCGGAACCTGAGCAATCAAATCAGATGGCAACCTGTAATCAAAATCCGATAACTTCATGCAGCTGGAGTTACAGGTGCAGTTTCTTCATCAACCCAGTCAGTCTTCAAAGAAAGACTCGACGGTGAAACCTTCTTATCGCCAACATTTTGAATCACCATGAGCGTCATATCATCATCCTGGATGTGACCATGCATAAACGATCCAACCTCCGCCGCAATCTTTTGAACGGTCTGATCGGGAGAGTACTGGGATGCATACTTGGCAACCGCGACCTTGAGTCGATCCAATCCGTAGAGCTCACCGGCAACATTTCGACACTCCACAATTCCATCGGTATAAAGAATAATCATATCATTCTCCTCAAATGGCAGAACAATTTCCTTCAAAATTTTAGAGTTATCTTCCACCATACCCAGCGCGATACCACCGGAAACGATGGCTTCACACTGACCATTTTTCATATGATAAATGAGAACATACTCATGCCCCGCTCCCACAAAACTCATGACTTTTTTGAGATGATCCCACTTCAGCATGAGCATCGACATAAACAATGTTTTCTTGATTCGCTTTTTCAAATGGCGATTCACGGAAACCATAAGGTCAAGCAAGGTCGAAGAAATTTCAGCATAGACGTAAATCAGCGTATGAACAATCGTCATGATAATACCCGCGGGGACGCCGTGCCCCGTCGCATCACCAATATACATATAGGTAGCATCCTTGACCGTCAGAAAATCAAAACTGTCTCCGCCCACCTCAGCGGCAGGTCGAGTTTTCGCAGAAATAATAAGCCCGGGAACGACGGGTGCGCTTGGCGGCAAAATATCTCGCTGAAGATTGGCGGCAACATCCAGTTCCGTAGCCATTCGATCTCCCTCTTGAATCTTGGAGGTAAAGGTATGAAGATTTCTCGTGATTTCATTGAAAAAATGGGCGACGACACCGACCTCATCAATACGATCAGTAAAAAACTTCTTGTACTCTCGACCGGTAATAAGCGCCTCCATCTGAACAATAATCTCCTTTAACGGCTTACTGACTCGATACCAGAAGAAGAAAATAAGAAGAAGAAAAAGCACGGAAGCGCCATAGAGAACATATTGGATGTCAAGAGAGGTCATAGACCAGCCGTATTGTATGGCCAGCTCAGACTTCAAAAACAAAAGTCCACCAACCAAAACCAAAGCAATGAGGAGGAGAAATCCGCTCACCTGAGCCGTAAAACTTCGACGGAAAAAATTCTTAAACATAGAGTGAGATGGGTAATGGGACTCCGCCAAGATACGAAGAGTCGGGACGATATAAGGAATCTTTTTTTTCCAGAAGAGCATCGAGTCGGATCACCTCTTCGGTAACATGGAGAAGTGTATAGATCTGTCGAAGAGAGTGCAACTCCTTGAGAGAAAGTTCATGAAATGTCGCACCGCGAAAGGAGCGCATCAACGTATGGAGTTGAAAAAGAGCACGTCTCTCAACCGATCGAATAAATACAGAAAATTTCTCATAAGGAAGTTGGGCATAGAGTCTCTGGGCGGCAAGTGAAAGGGTTACATCTCCAGAAAAGAGAGCTTCGAGAAAAAGAGCATGATACTCAGATGAACCAAGCTGCATGAGTCCATAGGCAAGAAGGAGTTTTTCTTGAGCAGTATCGGTAGATCGAGCACGCTTTTCCATCATGGTCAGAGAATGTTCAGGGAGGGTATGTGAAAGAACAAAGGCAACAGCGCAGCGGTCACTCACGAGATCACTCGTAAGTTTCTGCGCAAAAAACTCAGAAATCTGGCGCGCGAAACGATGATGAGGAGTAAGTATGACGAGAGTCGAGGCCCAAACTCGAGGATCCGGGGAAGAGAGAAGCGATGAAATATACTCCAGAAAGGCTGGATCACCAGAGGCATCACAGGCGTAAATAAGGGCCACAAGTGATGCACCTTGCTCAAGGCCAAGTCGCTCAAGAAGAAATGTCGTGACCTCTTCATGACGGAATTTCGCGAGCAAAAGAAGGGACTGAAAACGAAGATCGGGATCAGATTCATGAACAAAAAAGCTCTTAAGTTGACCGATAAGCGTCTGAAGTGAGAGTGAATTATGTTCAAAAAAATGCCGCTGCTCAAAAGAAGAAAGTGCGCGCAGGGCATGAAATCTGACGACACGATCCTGATGATGAAGACGATCAAGAATATCGGCAAAAAAAGCATCTTGAGTGGAAAAAAACTCAAGGAGTTTCATCAAGACCAGGGGTGACTGCGAAGGCTCACGGTAGAGCTGAAGAAGAAAAACAGCATGATCCTCATGCCCACGTTGAGCCAAAACATCGAGGAGACTCAATCGAAGATCAGTTGGGGTGTGAGGATCTTTTAATTGAGAAATCACATACCCCGTATAACGTCCCTGGAGCGCAATAATGGCAAGAAGAAAAACCAAAAGAACACAAAAAAGTCCGACGAGAACGAGGGTGATATAGTACTGCGATGAGGAGAAGAGGAAGCAAAAAAGAAGAAAGAGCGTTCCAACCAGGGTTCCAATCGGACGGACAATGCCGTCAAGAAAAAGGCGGACAAACTGGCTTTTGAGCTCATGAAAGACATAGTACGACGCCTGGTAGGCATTCCGAAAAATAACGCCAGTAACCTCGAAATTGATACGAGAAAGCACCGTAGAAAAAACGCTGAAATTCACGATCATGGTAGCGAGACTCAAGAAGCTCACAATAGGATGGAGCACCATGCTGCCGACAATACCAACTCCAGAAATGACGCGTCCGGCGAGGAAAAAGTGGGAAAGAAGCGCGGCACCGGCAAAAAGTATCTGCATAAAACCAAATTCGTGGATCAAAACATTTTCCACTCCAGTGGCGACAGCAGGAACAAGATCGCCGCCGAAGGCAACCTGCGATGAAATGGAGTAGGTAAAGAGGAACTCAAGAACGACAGAAAAAAACCACTGCGCAATCACGATCAAGATGAGATATCGAATGTAGGTCGATTTTCGCAAATCAGAAAAAGAAAGACGTTCATGATGCTCGGAGCTAGAGCCAAGAATTTGTTTACGATAGAGACAGAGGCCCGGCAGAGATCGAACAAACGAGTGATATTTGAGAAAGAGGGGAACAAGGAGGGCGAGAATACCAATCACAATCCAGAGAGCGCGGTAGGTCGTGAGATACCCAGAAAAGAAAAAAAGAACAAGACCAGCAACGAGGGTAGCCACCGTATCGCCAGATTCAACAAGCGGAAAGGTGCGCTCACTCTCAACGGGAGAAAAAAGTCGCTCGGTAAAGGTCTCAATATTGATCGAGAGCTGGACAAGGACACACGACTCCACAAAAAAGAGTACCGCAATTTGAAAAGTAGGAGTGAGGGAAAAAAGCTGAGAGAAAAGAAGTAAGACAACACTCAGGCAGAGAGCTCCCAGAAAAACATGTTCAAGATGAAATCGACGTAAAAGCGACGTAGAGATAAGGCTTCCAGTAAAAACAAGGGCAGCATGAATGAGAAAGAGCACCGGTAAGGCAGCCTCATAGTGAAAGACGGAAGCGGTATGCGCGACAATGAGCGTCCAGCTCAAGACAAAAATGAAACGGTAGAGAAAGCGAATAATCCAGATGACCGCAACCCGATCAAACTCATGCCCATGAAGTCGAATCAATCGATAGAGGAGCGAAGGTCGAAGCGGTGAGATTGAAGCTGTCGATGGCATACAATGTTGTTTTTGTTTTGAGCACTTGGAACACCCAATTATACCATAAATAGCAAAAAAGAACAAATAGGATGCAAGCTATGATAAAGCTCAGTATACTGATGCCATGATACGACGAATTCTCGGATCAGCCGCCCCACTTCTAGCTTTATCAAGCCTCGCAAGCCGTGTTCTCGGTCTGATACGGGACAAACTCTTTGCCTATCACTATGGCACCGGCGCAGGCACCGCTATCCACGACATCGACACCTACTACGCCGCCTTCCGCCTGCCCGACATGATTTTTCAGCTCCTCGTCCTGGGCACGATCTCAGCCGATTTTGTTCCTATCTTCTCAGAATAATACTACCGGGAAAAACGCGAACACGCCTGGAAATTTTTCAATACCTGTCTCGGAAATATATCCGTCCTGATTCTCGGTATAAGCATCCTCGGAATGGTACTCGCACCATGGATCGTTCCACTCATGGTCCCGGGATTCAGCGGAGAAAAACTGGAAACCACAATTCATCTCACGAGAATCATGCTCCTGAGTCCGATCTTTTTCTTCATCAGCAGTCTATTACAGAGCACGGGCAACGCGATAAAAAAATATCAACACATCGCACTCGCTCCCATCGGATACAACCTCGCCATCATCATTCCTACGCTGTTTTTTTCAGAAACCTACGGCGTGGTAGCCATATCCTACGGCGTCGTCATCGGCGCGCTTCTACATGCTGTAATCCAGCTCCCAACCCTACGTAACATCGGCTATCAATTCCGCGTCATCATCGATACCACCCAAAAAGATTTCAAAGAATTTATCCAGCTCGCCATCCCAAGAATATTCACCATCGGCATCACTCAATTCAATCTTCTCACGAGCACCATCATCGCCTCCACGCTCACGGCAGGAAGTCTCTCGATTTTTAACTACGCCACCAATATTCAGAGTCTCCCACTCGGGCTCGTCGGTGTATCTATCTCTATTGTGGCCTTCGGCATATTCAGCGAGCAGATAGCAAAAAATGAGCAGCAAGAAGCACAAAAAACCCTTCGAGAAAAATGTGAAAATATCGCCGTATATGTGGTACCCGCAAGTGCAGGACTCATGCTGCTGAGTGACAGAATCGTGACCACGCTCCTCGGCGGTGGAAAATTTTCATCAGCAGATATTCATCAAACATCTCAGCTCCTCATTATTCTCGCTCTCGGACTCCTCGCGCAATCCCTGATGCCGCTCTTCACGCGCTTTTTTTACGCAAAAAAAATCACAAAAAAACCTCTTCAAATCAGCATCATAGGATTTGTCATCAATCTCATCGCCAGCATCTTCTTCACCAAATATATTGAGCTTGGAGTGCTCGGAATTGGGATAGCGCTGGCACTTTCAAGTATTATTCAGGTAATCATGCTGACCATCTCTATCCAAAAAATGGAACAGATAAAAATCTTCAGAACAGAAGAAAAACAGCAATACTGGAAAATCGCAGTGGCCACGATCGGAATGGGATTAATAGTTTGGATAGTAAAAGAAATCACACCAACCGTATTCAATATACCAGGAAGCAATATCATTTCCCTCGGAGGCCTAACCATTCTGGGACTCATAACCTATGTTCTCATCCTCAAAAAACTCAAGCTCGAGCGTCTCAAGAAATATCTCACGATCTAATACCACCGCAAAAACCCATCGATCAAAAAATCCCCACCCACCGAAGAAATCTCCGGGTGCTGTAAAATTTTCACCGCCTGTAAATCAGTCACATCCTGACCCTCAAATCCGGTAGGGGACCCCTCACCTCCAAGCAGTTTCGGCGCGATAAATTGAAGATATTGATCGACGCATCCACCAGCAATAAAGGAAGTCATGAGTCGTGGCCCCGCCTCGATCATAACAAGAGCAATGTCGCGATCAGCCAGGAGACGAAGAATCTCCGAAAGATTTTCTAAAGAAGGTAGGATAATAACCTCAATACCTCGTGCGCGAAGTGCAGAAACCTGAGCTCGAGAAGCAGCAGGAGTGGTAAAAACAAGCACACGATCATCCCGAAAAAATGGCGTATCCAGATCAACCTTCAAATCAGCATCAAGCAACACGCGAAGAGGATCTCGGCCAGCAATTTTTCGAACTCCCATGTGAGGAGTATCCATACTCACCGTTCCTCCACCAGTCAGCACCGCATCCACACGAGACCGCAAAAAATGAACTCGCTTTCGAGAAACCTCCGAAGTGATCCCTCGAGAAACCCCAGAAGCCGTCGCCACCTTCCCATCGAGCGTCGTCGCCACCTTCAAAATCACGTAAGGAAGTCCGGTCTCGACATATTTCAAATACGGCTGCAACACTCGACGAGCCGGGCCTCGAAGCAAACCAGACGCAAACGCAACCCCGCCCATAATAAGTCGCTCACAACTTTTTTTCGCACGGTCTCGAGGATCACCATGCGCCGAAATAACCCGCGCCACGCCCGCCTTCAAAATGGCATCCGTGCACGGTGGCGTCTTCCCAAAATGGCAACACGGATCAAGCGTCACGTAGAGATCACTCCCGCGAGCCAGTCGCCCAGCGCTGCGCAACGCCAAAATTTCAGCATGTGGCCCGCCAAACACATGATGATAGCCGGTTCCAACAATACGCTCATCTCGCACCACCACAGCACCCACGCACGGATTTCGCCCGGTACGCCCAAACCCGCGCTGCGCAAGCTCGAGAGCTCGACGCATCCAAATTTCCTGCTGAAGAGAAAATGCCATACTACACCTGTTTTAACGTGTGACCGAGCTTCTGTTTTTTGGTGGTAAGGTAGTGTCGATTTCGCTCATTCGGACGAATTTCAAGGGGAACCAAAGAATCAACATCAATGCCATATCGGGACAACCCCTCCGATTTACGGGGGTTATTCGTAAGAAGTTGAATCCGACTCACGCCAAAATCTTTGAGTATCTGAGCCCCAATACTATAATCACGAAGATCATCCGCGAACCCAAGCATCTCATTCGCCTCAACCGTATCATATCCCTGGTCTTGGAGCGTATATGACTTTACCTTATTGATAAGCCCAATACCGCGCCCCTCGTGTCGAAGATAGAGAATGATGCCAGCCTCTTCGTTCACAATCAACTCCATCGCACGCTCCAGCTGGGCTCCGCAATCACATCGCAAAGACTTGAAAACATCTCCCGTCATGCACTCAGAGTGAAGACGGACGAGAACGCGTTTACTGTTCCTGACATCCCCACGCACGAGCGCAACATGCTCCCGACCCTCAATAACGTCCTGATAGATATGAATGCGAAAATCTCCATGCATGG